>DASQER010000168.1:0-4949 GCA_035633575.1 Thermoleophilaceae bacterium | reverse complement strand
AGCCCTCGCCGAGGCGGACCTGCGGGCGGCCAGCGAGACGCTGGCGGCGGCCCTCGTGGAGACCGCAGAGGCGGACCCGGAGATGGGGGCGGACGAGGTGCGCGAGCTGCGCGAGGACCTGAGACGCGAGCTCGAGCGGCTGGCGACGGCCGACATTAAGGCTTCGAGAAGCGGGCGCGATCGCGCCATGCCGCCTCAGTAGGATCTGCGCCTCCTCCCCGGGACCCCTCACCCCGTGAACATTTCCGACTCCGCCCAGCCTCCGGGGCCGTCGCCACGCCCGTCGGCAGCCACGCTCGAGTTTCGCAAGGCGACGAAGCGCTACCCGGGGCAGTCCGAGCCCGCGGTGGAGGAGCTCTCGCTCACCGTTCCCGCGGGCGAGATCTGCGTGCTGGTCGGTCCCTCGGGCTGCGGCAAGACGACGGCGATGCGGATGGTCAACCGCATGATCGATATCACCGAGGGCGACATCCTGCTCGACGGCCGGAGCGTGCGCGAGCGCAGGCCGGCCGAGCTGCGGCGCGACATCGGCTACGCGATCCAGCAGATCGGCCTGTTCCCGCACCTGTCCGTAGCCGACAACATCGCCACCGTTCCGCGGCTGCTCGGCTGGGACCGCGAGCGCATACGCGCGCGCGTGGACGAGCTGCTCGAGCTGGTGAGCCTCGACCCGCACGAGACGCGCAACCGCTACCCCGCCCAGCTCTCGGGCGGGCAGCGCCAGCGGGTGGGCGTGGCGCGCGCGCTGGCCGTGGACCCGCCGCTGATGCTGATGGACGAGCCCTTTGGGGCGATCGACCCGATCAACCGCGAGCGGCTCCAGAACGAGTTCCTGCGCCTCCAGCGCGAGATCCGCAAGACCGTCGTCTTCGTGACCCACGACATCGACGAGGCGATCAAGATGGGCGATCGCATCGCCATCCTCCAGAAGGGCGGCAAGCTGGCCCAGTACGCGCCGCCGGCCGAGCTGCTCATGTACCCCGCGAACCGCTTCGTGGAGGACTTCGTGGGCACCGACCGCGCTCTCAAGCGCCTGGCGCTCCAGCGCGTGCGCGACGTGGACCTCTGGAGAGCGCCGCTCGTGCGCGTGGGCGAGCCGGTGGCGGAGGCGCGCGCGAAGCTCGCTGACTCGGAGGTGCCCTACCCCCTGCTCGTGAACGGCGACGGCAGCCCGCTGGGCTGGCTCTCCGAGCGCGCGCTCACCGGGGAGCGCGTGACCGAGGAGCTGCGCTCGAAAGCGGAGCCGCTGCTCGAGATGGACGACGTGCTGCGCGACGCGCTCTCGGACCTGCTCGCCGAGGAGGCGCAGTACGGGCCGGTCGTAGATGAGCACGGCGCCGTCGCGGGCGTGCTCTCGATCGAGATCCTGAGCCACGCGCTCAAGACCGACCCGGAAGAGGTCCCGAGCGGAGCGGACGCGCTGTGAGCCCGCTGCTCGGCCAGGTCCAGATCCGCGAGCGCGCGCAGGACAGCTGCGTCTCGGACAACGGGTTCTGCCCCGACTGGATCGCGCACAACCTCGACCGCTACGTCGATCCGTTCCTCCAGCACGTGCTGCTCACGGTGGTCGCCGTGACGATCGGCTTCGCCATCGCCTTCGCCCTCGCCGTGGTGGCCTACCGGCGCCGCTGGCTCATCAACCCGGTCACCCAGGTCACAGGAGTGCTCTACACGGTGCCGAGCATCGCGGCGTTCTTCCTGCTGCTGCCCATCACCGGGCGGGGGTTCCTCACGGCGATCGTCGCCCTGGTCGCGTACGTGCTCCTGATCATCTTCCGCAACGTCCTCACTGGCCTCGACAACGTGCCCGACGAGACGAAGGACGCGGGGCGGGGGATGGGCCTCACCGACCGCCAGCTGCTCTGGCGGGTGGAGGTGCCGCTGGCGCTGCCGGAGATCATGGCTGGCCTCCGGATCGCGGTGACCACCACCGTCGGCCTCGCCACGCTCGCGTTCTTCGCCGGTGCCGGCGGCCTTGGCGAGCAGATCTTCGCGGACATCAACTTCAAGTCGAACGTGGTCGTGGCGGGCGGCCTCGCCGTGGCGCTCGCCGCGCTGCTCGACGCGGCGATCCTGCTCGCGCAGCGCGCGGTCACCCCGTGGACGAGGGCGGCGGCCGCGGCGCGATGAGCGACTTCCTCGAAGCGATCAAGTTCATTTTCACGGAGCGGGAGTCGCCGGCCGGTGGCTCGCAGGTTGGCGGGCTCGACCAGATCTGGAGCCTCATGAGCGAGCACCTACAGCTCTCCGGTGTCGCAACCGCCATCGCATGCGCCATCGCGGTCCCGCTGGGGCTGTGGCTGGGGCACGTCGGCAAGGGCGGCTTCCTCGCCATCAACGCCTCGAACGTGGGGCGCGCCGTGCCGAGCCTGGCGCTGATCGCGTTCTTCGTGGCCTACATCGGCGTCGGTTTCACGAACCTCACCCTGGCGCTCGTGCTGCTTGCCATCCCGCCGATCCTCACGAACACCTACACGGGCGTCCGCCAGGTCGATCGCGACACCGTCGACTCGGCGCGTGGGATGGGAATGACCGGGGCCCAGGTCGTGCGCCGGGTGGAGCTCCCGCTCGCACTGCCGCTGATCTTCGGCGGGGTGCGCATCTCGGCCGTGAACGTCGTCGCCACGGCGACCATCGCCCCGCTGGCCGGCGTGGTGACGCTCGGCGACCCGATCATCAACGTGAACACCTACGGCGACGAGGGAAGGCTCGCGGCGGCGATCGTCGTGGCCCTGCTCGCGGTCGCCACGGAGGTCGTGCTCGGCGCGGCGCAGAGCGCCGTGACCCCGAGGGGACTGAAGCTGGAGGGAGGCGGCCGCCTGCGCCGCCTGGTCATGTCTATCAACGGGAGGGAAGCCACCACATGAGGAAGCACCGCTGGCTGATTCTGCTCGCGCTGCTGGTCGCCGCGCTCGCGGTGGCCGGCTGCGGCGACGACGAGGGCGACGGCGGCAATGGCGCCGCCGACACCTCGAAGAAGCAGCAGTCCGGGATCCAGAAGAACGACAAGAACGCGTCGACCAAGGTCACCATCGGCTCGAAGAACTTCACCGAGCAGAAGCTGCTCGGCGAGATCTACGCGCAGGCGCTCGGGGCCGCCGGGTACGACGTGTCCACCGAGCTCAACCTCGGCGACGAGAAGACCGCTCTGAAGGCGGTCGAGGGTGGCGACATCAGCGCCTATCCGGAGTACACCGGGACGGCGCTGCTCTCGTTCTTCGGCTTCACGGCGGACAAGCTGCCGAACGACGAGACCACGGCCTACGACGAGGCGAAGGCCGGCTTCGCGAAGAAGAACCTGACCGCGCTCGAGCCCACGCCGTTCGTGAGCTCGAACGAGGTAGCTGTGACCAAGGAGACGGCCGACAAGCTGGGGCTCAAGAAGATCTCCGACCTCGAGGGCAAGTCCCAGGACCTCACGCTCTACGGCAGCCCCGAGTGCCGCCAGCGGCTCGACTGCAAGCTGGGCCTCGAGCAGGTCTACGGGCTCAAGTTCAAGAAGTTCGTCCCGATCGACCTGGCGCTCCGCCACGAGGTGCTGAAGAAGGGCCAGGCCGACGTGTCGATCGTCTTCACGACGGACCCGCAGAACAAGCGCGAGGGCTTCGTGCTGCTCGAGGACGACAAGGGCATGTTCCCGCCCTACAACTCGACGCTGGTCGTCCGTAACGACGTGCTCCAGAAGGCGGGGCCTGACTTCAAGAAGGTCGTCGAGCTCGTCAACAAGGACCTCACCGACGATGTGATGCAGGAGTTGAACGCCCGGGTCGACATCGACAAGTCGACGCCGGAGGACGTGGCGGGGCAGTACCTGAAGGAGACGGGGCTGGTCGGCGGGTAGCCCGTAGTAGGTTCGGGGGCCGTGGCCGCGGCCCCCGAACCCGCCACCGTGGAGCCGCTCCGCTTCGAGGACGGCGCGCTGCTCGTGCTCGACCAGCGCGCGCTGCCCGGCGAGGAGCGCTGGATTCGCTGCGAGAGCGTCGAGCAGGTGGCCGACTGCATCCTCACGCTCGCGGTGCGCGGCGCGCCCGCCATCGGGCTGGCGGCGGCGTACGGCATGGCGCTTGCCGACGATCGCGACGCCGCCGCCGAGCTGCTGCGCTCCACGCGGCCGACCGCGGTGAACCTCGCCTGGGCGCTCGAGCAGTGCCGCGACGCGCCCGACGTGCTGGCCGTGGCGCGCCGGCTGCACCGCGAGCAGGACGAGGCCGACCGCCGGCTGGCCGGGCTCGGCGCCGAGCTGTTCGAGGAGGGGACCCGCGCGCTCACCCACTGCAACGCGGGCGCGCTTGCCACGGGCGGCTACGGGACCGCGGGCGGTGTCCTGCGGGCGGCCTGGGAGCGCGGGCGGCTGTCCGAGGTGTGGGTGGATGAGACGCGCCCGCTACTGCAGGGCGCGCGGCTCACGGCGTGGGAGCTGCGCCGGGCCGGCATCCCGCACCGGGTGGTCGCGGACTCCGCCGCCGGGTCGCTGATGGCGCGTGGCCTCGTCGACCGGGTGGTCGTGGGCGCCGACCGGATCGCCGCCAACGGCGACGTCGCGAACAAGGTCGGCACCTACCCGCTCGCGGTCCTCGCCGCGCGTCACGAGCTGCCCTTCTATGTGGCGGCGCCGCTGTCGACGATCGACCCCGACACGCCGGACGGGGGCGCGATACCGATCGAGGAGCGCGACCCGGTCGAGGTGCTCGCGGACGGCGAGGCCTTCAACCCCGCCTTCGACGTGACGCCCGCGGAGCTCGTCACGGCCATCCTCACCTAGGCCGCGGTCCGCCTCGGACGCAGCGCCGGGCCCGGCCGGGCTAACTGCAGCGGTGAAGGGCTGACGTTGGCCGCTTTCTGCCGGCCACCGCCCCCCTCACAGCTGCAGTTCGGCCGAGACGCCGTGCGGCGTGCCCGCCGGGGTGCGGATCTCGGCCGGGAAGTCCGGCAGCGTGGCGAGGTCGTTG
>DASQER010000167.1:0-3589 GCA_035633575.1 Thermoleophilaceae bacterium | reverse complement strand
GCAGCTCCCACGCCGCCCAGCGCGCGCTCTCGATGGCCGTGCAGATGCCGATGACGGGGCGGGCGCCGCTCAAAGGCGTTCGAACCCGCGGTACTTCTCCCAGTCGGTCACGGCTGCCTCGTGCGCGTCGAGCTCGATGCGGGCGTGGTTGAGGTAGTGGTCGACCACGTCCTGCCCGAAGGCGTCACGGGCGATGCCGGATCCCTCGAACAGGTCACGGGCGGCGTACAGCGTGTGCGGGACGCGCGGCTTGTCCGACTCGTAGGCGTTGCCCTCGAAGGCCGGCTCGAGCTGGAGTTCGCTGTCAATCCCGTGCAGCCCGGCGGCGATCATCGCGGCCAGCGCGAGGTACGGGTTCACGTCGGCGCCCGGCAGCCGGTTCTCCACGCGCAGGCCCTGGCCGTGCCCCACCACTCGCATCGAGCAGGTGCGGTTGTCGTGACCCCAGGCGACTGCGGTGGGTGCGAACGAGCCGGCCACGAAGCGCTTGTAGGAGTTCACGTGCGACGCGAAGAAGAGCGTCAGCTCGCGCAGCGCCGCGAGCTGGCCGGCGACGAAGCGGTTGAAGCTCGCCTCGTCGTCGGCGAAGACGTTCCCTCCGCCCTCGTGCTGGATCGAGAGGTGGATGTGGCAGGAGTTGCCCTCGCGCTCGTCGAGCTTCGCCATGTAGGTGATCGCCATGCCCTCCTGCGCCGCGATCTCCTTCGCACCGGTCTTGTAGATGGCGTGGTCGTCGGCGGTGCGCAGCGCGGGGCCGTAGCGGAAGTTGATCTCGTGCTGACCGAAGTTGCACTCGCCCTTGGAGTTCTCCACCCGCATGTCTGCGCCCATCATCGAGTTGCGTATGCGCCGGATCAGCGGCTCCACGCGGGCGGTGCCGAGCATGGAGTAGTCGACGTTGTAGAGGTTCGCCGGCTCGAGGTCGCGGTAGCCCTTGCGCCACGCGTCCTCGTAGCTGTCGTTGAAGACGATGAACTCGAGCTCGGTGCCGGCGGCGGCGGTCCAGCCCCGCTCCGCCAGGCGGTCGAGTTGACGGCGCAGGATCTGCCGCGGCGAGGCCACCACATCGCTGCCGTCCTCCCAGGCGAGGTCCGCCATCACGAGCGCCGTCGCCGGGTGCCATGGGACGTCTCGCAGCGTGTCCAGGTCGGGCCGCATCACGAAGTCGCCGTAGCCGCGGTCCCAGCTCGCCATGTCGTAGCCCGCGACGGTGTTCATGTCCACGTCCACGGCCAGCAGGTAGTTGCAGCCCTCCGCGGCGTGCTCCACGACCTCGTCCAGGAAGTGCCGGGCGGTCAGGCGCTTGCCCTGGAGACGGCCCTCCATGTCGGCGATCGTCAGGAGCACCGTGTCGATCGTTCCGTCGTCTGCGGCCTTGCGCAGCTCCTCGAGAGTCATGGCCGGTGAGCCTAACCGGCGCGACCTCGCTGTGGTAGGAAGCGCAGATGCTCCTGCTCGGCGTCGACGAGGGCACCACCGGCGTCAAGGCGGCGCTGTTCGACGAGCGGCTCCAGCCCGTTCGCGAGGCGCGCCGCGACAAGGTCAATCGCCACCCGAGGCCGGGATGGGTCGAGCAGGACGGCGAGGAGGTGCTCCAGGCCGTGGTGGAGGCCGTGGCCGAGCTCCTCGAGGGCGCGGGCGACGAAGTCGTGGCCTGCGGCCTCGACCACCAGGGCGAGTCCGTGCTCGCCTGGGACGCCGCAACCGGAAGGCCGCTCACGCCGATAGTCGTCTGGCAGGACAAGCGCTCGCAGGAGGTGCTCGACCGCCTCGGCCACGCGGAGGAGGAGATCCGCTCGCTCAGCGGGCTGCCGTTCGATCCCTACTTCTCGGCGGCCAAGCTGGCCTGGCTGCTCGAGCACGAGGAGCCGGTCCAGCGGGCGCGCGACGCCGGAACGCTGCGCATGGGGACCGTCGACTCGTTCCTGTGCGACCGGCTGGGTGCCGGCTTCGCGACGGACAACTCGACGGCGTCGCGCACGCAGCTGCACCGGCTCGGCACGCCCGGGTTCGACGCGCGGCTGTGCGAGCTGTTCGGAGTGCCGATCGAGGTGCTGCCCGAGGTGCGCGACACCGCCGGCGCGCTCGGCACGCTCCGCCACGAGTCCTGGCCGGTGGAGCTGCCGCTCTGCGGCCAGGTGGTCGATCAACAGGCGGCTCTTGCCGGAGCCGGCTGCGTGGCGCCCGGGCGGGTGAAGGCCACCTACGGCACCGGCGTGTTCGTGCTCGGGCACGTGGGCGATGAGGTGCCCCGTCCGGCCGGGGGCCTCCTCCCGACCGTTGCCTGGAGCATCGAGGGGCGGATGGAATACGCGATCGACGGCGGCGTCTTCGCGGCGGGGGCGATGCTGGAGTGGATGTGCCGCGAGCTTGGGATGGCCGAGAGCCCCGCCGCGCTCGCCGAGCTGGCGCGCACGGCGGAGGACAACGGGGGCGCCCGGGTCCTGCCCGGCCTGGCCGGCCTCGGCGCTCCCTGGTGGCGGCCGGACGCCCGCGCCGTGCTCGCCGGGATGCACGGCGGCACCACGCGCGCAAACGTCGCGCGCGCGGCGCTCGAGGGCATCGCCTGGCGAGTGGCGGACGTGGTCACGGCCATGCGCGAGACGGTCGAGGTGAGCTCGCTGCGCGTGGACGGCGGCCTCACCAACGAGCCCCTGCTGCTGCAGATGCAGGCGGACACCATCGGCGTGCGCGTGGACGCCGCCGGGGCGGACGCCACCGTACTGGGCGCCGCCGCGCTGGGCGCCGTGGGCGCGGGGGTGATCGCCTCGCTGACCGACGCGGCCGAGCTGCTCCCGATCGCCCGCTCGGTGGAGCCCGCCACCGACGACGACTGGCGCGCCCGCGAGCACGAGCGCTGGCGCGCGTTCGTGGCCGCTGCCGCGGAACTGCGCGCGGACTAGGCGGGCGCCCCGGGCGGCTGCGCCGCGTGCGGGGGCTCCGCCGGCGGCGGCTCCGTCGGCGGCTCCTCGATGTCCTTGACGCCGAGGCCCTCGTCGAACTCGATCGTGCGGATCGGACCGGTGTAGCGCTTGTTCATGCCCAGCACCCACGCCAGACTGATCGCCACGAACAGGACGCCCAGGACGAGCGGAGTGAAGTTGGCGGCGTTCCAGTCGAACTGGTCGCCCCACCACACCGCCGCAGGGCCGTAGAACGGCAAGCAGAAGTACACCGACGTGATCGCCACCCAGCCCACGGCGATCGGGTTGAGCCACTTGTACTTGTCGCCCAGGGTCCACGACCCGGGCTTGAAGCTCGACCCCGCCCGCCAGCGCAGGTAGACCGGAATCACGTAGGCGATGTAGAGCCCGATCACCCCGATCGAGACGACCGCGAAGAAGGCCACCGGAACTCCCGCCGCGTTGCCCGACAGCGCGGGCAGCGTCAGGATCAGCGCCAAGAGGCAGGACCCGAGCACCGCGGCCACCGGCACGCGCTTCGCGTTGACGCTGCGCCACAGCCTGTTGCCCGGGGTGGCGCGATCTCGCGAGAACGCGAAGAACGTCCGCGAGCAGCTCGTGACGCAGGCCATGCCGCAGAAGAACTGGCCGATGGTCGAGATCAGGATCACGGTCTCGGCCCAGCC
>DASQER010000166.1:0-13061 GCA_035633575.1 Thermoleophilaceae bacterium | reverse complement strand
GACCCCGCCGAGCGGCGGCTCAGGGCGCTCTAGCGGGTCTGACGGCCAGCGTCACGCGGGAGACGGCGCAGAGCCGGTCCTCGTCGTCGGTGAAGCGCACGTCCCAGACCCACGAGGTGCGGCCGCGGTGGACCGGAGTGCCCTCGGCGTGCACGAAGCCCTCCGTCGCCGGCCTGAAGAAGCTCGTGTTGTTCGACTGGCCGACCGCGAAGTTGCCGTCGCCCTCGACCGCGAGGTGGGTGGTGGTGGACACCATCGACTCCGCCAGCGCGGCGTAGGCGCCGCCGTGGACCAAGCCGCGCGGCTGCTTCACGCGCTGCTCCACCGGGAAGCGGGCGCGGCAGCGCTCGGGGCTGGTCTCGAGCATCTCGAAGCCGAGCACGTCGTCGAGCGTGCCGGGCGCGGGATAGGTCCGAACCGGCGAGTCCATTCCGGCGGGCACACTACAGTTCGCCCTGCTCATGGCCACGTTCGATCAGCTCTCGCCCGAGAAGCGGGCGATCGTCGAGCTCGTCCTCCGGCAGGGCAAGACCTACGAGGAGCTCGGGGACATGCTCGGCATGCCGGAAGCGCGCGTGCGCGAGCTCGCGCGCGACGCCCTGGTGGAGCTCGCTCCAGTGAGCGTCCGGGGCGTCGAGGAGGACTGGCGCGGCCAGCTGGCCGACTACGTCCTCGGACAGCAGGCCGGGCCGGAGGCCACCGCCACGAAGGGCCACCTGCGCCGCTCAGAGCCGGCGCGGAGCTGGGCGCGCTCGCTGCTCGACTCGCTCGACTCGCTCTACGCGAACGGCTCGGTCCCGGCGATCCCGGACGGCGAGCGGGGCCGGGCTGCGAAGCGTCCTGTCGCAGAACGGCCCAGTCGACCGGCAAGTTCCGGTCTGAAGCGATCCTCCTTCGGTGCTGGCTTCTTCGGGGCTCTCGGCGCTCTCGGTACTGCGATCGCCGCATTCGCGGTGCTTCTGTTGCTTTTCGGTGTCCTCATCTGGCCAGGTGGCGTCCTCACGGGCAGCGCCGACACGCAGCCGGCCGCCAAGACCGGTGGCCAGGGCCAGCAGGCCGCGAACGGCCAGCCTGCCGGCATCGCGATCGTGGTCGAGCAGAACGGCAAGCAGCAGCTGCTCGTCCAGGCGGCGCGGCTCGCTCCGAGCGGCCAGAACGAGGGCTACTACGTGTGGCTGTACAACAGCCCGAAGGACACCAAGTCGCTGGGCGGCCAGGTGACCGACAAGCAGGGCAACTACCAGGCCCTCGGCACCTTCCCGGCCGACTACAGCAAGTACCGCTTCATCGACGTGACCCGCCAGCCTGTCGGCAACAACCCGAACGTCACCCACTCCGGCGAGTCCGTCCTGCGCGGGCCGATGCCGAAGCTGCAGCAGGCGAAGGCGACGGGGAACCAGCCCGCCGCGCTCGGCCAGACGGTGCTGACGCCACCCGCCGGCTAGGGCAGCGGCTCCGCCGGCTCGGGCAGGAGCTTGCCCGGGTTCATGATCCCGGCCGGGTCGAGGCGCTCCTTGGCCGCCCGGATCAGCTCGACTCCAAGCTCGCCGACCTCGGCCCGCATCCACTGACGGTGGTCGCGTCCGATCGCGTGGTGATGGGTGATCGTGCCCCCGCCCGCCAGGATCGCCTCCGATGCGGCCGTCTTGGCCGCGCGCCACTGGGCGAGCGCGTCCTCCTCCTGGCGCGCGAGGAACGTGAAGTAGAGCGAGGCGCCTGACGGGTAGAGGTGCGAGACGTGGCACATCACGAGCGGCGGCGTGCCGCGCTCGCCGAGCGCCCCGCGCAGGGCTTCGCCGACCGCCCGGTGGAGGCTCTCCAGGTTGGCCCAGCTGGTGGCGGTCTCGAGCGTCTCCGCCATCACCCGCCGGTCGAGCAGCTCGTCGCGCAGGTAGGGCCCGGCGTAGCGGCTGCGCAGCCACGCCTGGCCGGGCCTGCGCCCGAGCGACAGCCCCCCGCCCGCACGCAGCAGCGCCGCGGTGCGGCGGCGTCTGCGCTCCACGTCCTCCTCCTCGCCCTCGAACCCGAGGATCGCAAGGCAGCCCGCCTCGTGGCCGCGCAGGCGCAGGTAGCGCCGTCCGAGCCGCTCCGGCGCCCGACCCGACGAGGCGAGCGCCATCGACAGGCGGGTCTCGTCCTCGTCCGACAGGCGGGTCACGTCAGCCGCCGCTCCCGCCTGCTCCATGGCCCGGAAGGCCGCGCAGCCCTCGTCGAAGCTGCGGAACGACCAGCCCTCGTAGCGGCGCGCCGCCGGCGCCGGGCGCACCCGCAGCGTGGCCTCGCAGATCACGCCCAGCACGCCCTCGGAGCCCACGATCAGCTCGCGCAGGCTCGGGCCGGCGGCCGAAGCGGGGACCGCCCGGGTGCCAAGCTCGCCGACGGGGGTCACGCAGCGGAGTCCCTCCACCATCTCGTCGATCCGCCCGTAGCCGGTGGAGGCCTGGCCGGCGGAGCGGGTGGCCACCCAGCCGCCCACGGTGGAGTACTCGAAGGACTGCGGGAAGTGGCCGAGCGTGACGCCCTCGGCGGCGAGGCGGCGCTCCGCCTCGGGGCCGAAGAGGCCGGCGCCGAGCGTCGCCGTCAGCGACGTCCTGTCCACCGCCACCGTGGAGCCGAGCCGGCTCAGGTCGAGCGACACCGCGGCCGCCATGCCGTCCCTCAGCGGCTCCACGCCGCCCACCACGCTCGTCCCGCCGCCGAAGGGCACCACGGCGACCCGCTGCCCGGCGCACGCCGCCAGCACGGCCGCCACCTGCTCGGCCGACCCGGGCAGCACCACGGCGTCGGGCGCGCTCGCGGCGTCCCCGGCGCGGATGCGGACAAGGTCGGGGTACGAGCGGCCGACGGCGTGCGCGATCCGCGCCTCGCGGTCGTCGCGCACGTGCTCGGCGCCCACGGCCGCCACCAGGCGCTCGCGCGCGGCGCCCGGCAGGCGCCCCTCCGGAACGGCCACCTGCTCGAGCGCCACCGGTGGCCGGCGCGCGGCGGGGTCGGCCCTCAGCTCGTCGCGCAGGAGCGCCTCGGCGGCAGGCGGCAGCGGGACGGCGTGCCCGTCCTCGCCCCAGCCCCACCAGCGCATCAGCTCGGGTCCCCGAGGAGCTCGGCCAGCCCCGCGAGCGCAGCCTCGGCCTGCCTCCTCGCGGCCGCGCGGAGCTGGAACGGGCTGAAGCGGGCCCAACCGCGCGGGCGCTGGTCGAGCGTCAGGCACACCCTCGTTCCGCCCCCCGGATCCGCCTCCAGCTCGATCTGGGTGCTGGACTCCGCCAGCAGCCGCTCGAAGGGCGACTCCTCCACCTCCTGCCGCCAGCGCAGCCGCTCCGGCTCCTCCGCCTCCACGAGGCTGTAGTCGGCGCGCACGGCCTTGCCCTTCGGAGACACGAGCACCGTGGTCCAGGCCTCCCGGCTCGCCTCCTCCACCCGCGACACCCCGGGCCACCACGCGGGGAGCCGCGAGGGGTCGCTCACCACTCGCCAGACCTCCGCCGGCACGGCGGAGACCACCCGTTCGCGGCGCACCACCATCACTCGGACTCGAAGGTCACGAGCGACCGGACGTCGTACCCCCGGAGCCGCTCGCGCCCATGCAGGAAGGCCAGCTCGATCACGAACGCGCATCCTGCCACCACGCCGCCGGCCTGCTCCACGAGCCCGCAGAGCGCCCCGGCGGTGCCGCCCGTGGCGAGCAGGTCGTCGTGCACGAGCACGCGCGCGCCGCCGCGCACGGCGTCGGAGTGCACCTCGAGGGCGTCCACGCCGTACTCGAGCTGGTACTCGACGGACGAGACCTCCCGCGGCAGCTTGCCCGGCTTGCGCGCCAGGATGAAGCCCGCGTCCGCGGCCACCGCCACGGCGGCGCCGACGACGAAGCCGCGCGCCTCGGCCGAGACCACGTAGTCGATCTCCCGCGAGCGGGCGTAGTCGGCGAGCTGGTCGACCGCGAAGCGCAGCGCCTTCGGGTCGAGGAACAGCGGCGTGATGTCCTTGAAGACGATCCCCGGCTTCGGGAAGTCCGGGATGTCCTGGATGTAGTCCTCGAGGCGCACCGGCCGGGGTGGGGTCAGCGAGCGATCTTGCGCAGGTCCCTGATCAGCAGCAGGTGCTTCAGGTGGGACGCCACCGCCGCCAGGTTCTCGAGCGTCTCGACCGCCTCCTTGCGCCGCTCGGGGTTGCGGGAGCGCAGCGCCGGCGCGAGGATCTGCTCGAGCAGCGCCGCCTCGCGGTCGGCCGACGTGCGGAAGACGCGTAGGTTGCGCCCGCCGACGCCGAAGCGCTTCAGCTCGCCGACGGCGCGGATGATCTCGCGCTCGGTGTCGTCGTACATCGTCTCGCCGTCGTGGCGCTCGCCCTTGATCACGCCGTAGTCCTCGAGCTCCTTGACGAGCGCCTGGTCAGCGCCCGTCTCCTCGAGCACCTGGGCCAGGTGGTACAGCGATCCCGGCCCGCGCAGGGCGAAGCTCGTACGCCGGACCGGGCCGCGCGCCTCGGCGGCGTCGGGCTTGGCCACCTCGTTGTCCGCGCGCCCGGCGGCCAGCTCCTGGCGAATCACCCGCAGCGGCAGGAACTCGTCGCGCTGGAGGCGCAGGATCGTCCGCAGCCGGTCCACGTCCCCGGCCGCGTAGAGCCGGTAGCCGCCGGGGGTGCGCCGCGGCGCCAGCAGCTTCTGGTCCTCGAGGTAGCGGATCTTCGAGATCGAGATGTCGGGGAACTCGCGCTCGAGCTGCTTGGAGACCGCCCCGATCGTGAGCGCCTTCTCCTTGCGCGGAGGCGCCTCCCCCGTGACCTCGGTGCTCACCGCTCCTCCAGGTACGTCATCTTGTACTTGCCCACCTGCAGCTCGTCGCCGTTCTGCAGGCGGTGCGACTCGATCCGGCGGCGGTTCACGTAGGTCCCGTTCAGGGAGCCGAGGTCGTCGATGTAGAGGCCGTCGCGGCGCAGCACGAGCAGCGCGTGGTTGCGCGAGACCGTCACGTCGTCGAGGAAGACCTCCGCCTCAGGGCTGCGGCCGATCGTCATGCGCTCGCCGCTCACGTTGAACGCCTCGCCGGAGCGGCCGCCGCCCGAGCGGATCACGAGCGTGGCGCCCTCGTGGGTCACCGTCTCGAGGTCGACCGGACGCAGCTCACCGGTCTCGTCCACCTGGTAGACCTCGGTCGTGTCCCCGCCGCCCTCGGTCTGGTCACCGAAGAAGGCGCCGCACTTCTGGCAGTAGTTCGCGCCCTCTGCGTTGGCGAAGCCGCACTCCGGGCAGTGCATCGCTACTCGATGTCCGCGTCCGCCGGGATGCCCTTCCCCGCGAGGATGTCGGTGAGCTGCTGCACGTCGGCGCCGCTGATCACGGACTCGCCCTCCTCGTGCTTCTTGCGCAGCCGGTTCACCAGCTCCGCGCGCAGGATGTCGATCTTGCCGTGGAGGATGCGGCGCTTGTAGGAGACCTCCTGCTCCTCCTCGGTGAGCTGCTGGATGAGGTCCTTCAGCTCCGTGTCGGAGAGCGCGCCGAGGTCGGGAAACGTGTCCAATGCGATCCTTTCGGGAAAATATCACTGCGCCGCGGGCAACGCCCGCGGCTTGCGCAAGACGGTCGGGCGACTATAGCGCTTCCTCAAGTTGAGGTTGAGGCTTCGCGCATCGCCCGAACCCCATCTTGCACGTAGCGGACGGTGGCCGCAAGGGTCATCGCAAGTCCGGCGTAGAGCATCACATCGAGCACCCAGCCGTCTATGACCAGCGCGAGCGCGAGCGCGCTCATCACGGGCCAGACCGCCCAGCGGCCGAGCATCGTGACGTTGAGGTCGAGCCCCCTGCGCAGCGCGAGCTCGGTCAGGACCAGCATGAACGCCTCGCGCGCGGCCAGTACGGCGAGCGCCCAGCGCGGCAGTGTCTCGTAGTGCCATGCGACGAGCGCCCCGGCCACGACGAGCATGCGGTCGGTGAGCGGGTCGAGCAGCGCGCCGAGTCGGCTGTACTGGCCGGTGATGCGCGCCGCCATGCCGTCGAAGTAGTCGCTCCAGGCGATCAGCGCGAACAGTGCGAAGGCGAGCCCGGAGCGCCCGTCGCCGGAGCTCAGGGCCACGGCCAGGAAGACCGGGATGAGCGCCATGCGGGCGAAGCCGATCGCGTTGGGGATCGTCCACGGGCGAAGCGGCTCGCCCCGACGCGTCTCCGGAGGCGGTCCTCCCGAGCGGTCGAGGCCGAGCAGCCGGCGTCTCGTGAGCGGGCGGCGCCGCGGCGTCAGGGGAGGGTCCGCCACAGCTCCGCCGCCGCCTCGGCGGCGCCCTCGAGCGGCAGGGAGCCCTTCTCCTGGCCGCGGCGCACCTGCACCTCGATCTCCCCCGCCTCGACGCTCTTCCGGCCGATGGTCACGCGCAGCGGGCAGCCGAGCAGCTCGGCGTCCGCGAACTTCTCGCCGGGGCTCGCGTCGCGGTCGTCGTAGAGCACGTCCAGGCCGAGGTCGCGCAGCTCGTCGTAGAGCCGGTCGGAGAGCGTGCGGGCCTCCTCCCCCGGCTTCCCGAGCGTCACCAGCTCCAGGTCGAAGGGCGCCACGGCGCGCGGCCACGAGATGCCCTGCTCGTCGGCGAACTGCTCGATCGCGGCCGCCAGGATCCGGGCCGGCCCGATGCCGTAGGACCCCATCCAGATGAGCTGCTCCGTGCCGGACTCGTCGAGGTAGCGCGCCCCGAGCGGCTCCGAGTAGCGGGTGCCGAGCTTGAAGATGTTGCCCACCTCGATGGCGGGCTCGATGCGGATCGGGCCGCCGGCCGGGCAGAGGTCGCCCTCCTCCACGCGCCGGACGTCGACCCAGGACGGCTCGAAGTCGCGCCCGGGCTCGACGCCGGTCACGTGCACGTCTGGCTTGTTGCCGCCCGCCACCAGGCCGCTGAGGCCACCCAGCGCCTCGTCGGCAAGCACTTCCACCGGCGTCCCCACCGGCCCGATGAACCCGGGCTCCGCGCCGAAGTCGCGCCGCACCTCCTCGGCCTCCGCGGGCCGGAAGGGCGCGCCGAGGGCGTTCCGGAGCTTGATCTCGTTGAGGCGATGGTCGCCGCGGATCACCACCAGCACGGCGCCGCGCCCGTCCACGAACACCGGGAACGCCTTGACGACCGCCCCGGGCGGCACGCCGAGCAGCTGGCAGACCGCCTCGACCGTAGCGGCGCCCGGCGTCTCCACGTCGCGAGGCTCCGGCGACGGCTCCGGCAGGCCCTCGACCCGCTGCGGGGTGGCGCTCGCGATCTCGACGTTGGCCGCGTAGCCCGCCTCCGAGAGCGCCACGTCGTTCTCGCCGGCGGGGCACGGCGCCATGTACTCGTGCGCCCCGAGGCCGCCCATCATCCCGACGTCGGAGTCCACGCGGTACCACTCGAGACCCGAGCGGTCGAAGATGCGGTCGTAGGCCTCGATGTGCAGCTGGTAGGACGCGTCGAGGCCGTCGAGGTCGCGGTCGAACGAGTAGGAGTCCTTCATGATGAACTCGCGCGTGCGCAGCAGGCCGGCGCGCGGCCGCGGCTCGTCGCGCTCCTTCGTCTGGAAGTGGTAGAGCAGCTTCGGCAGGTCGCGGTAGGAGCGCACCTCGCGGGAGATGTGGAAGGTGAGGTTCTCCTCGTGCGTCATCGCGAGCACCAGCTCGGCGCCGCGACGGTCCTTCAGCTTGAACACCTCGTCGATGTCGTAGCGCCCCGTCTTCTTCCACAGCTCGGCGGGCTGGAGCACCGGCATCAGCATCTCGCCCGCGCCGATCGAATCGAGCTCCTCGCGCACGATCTGCTCCACCCGGCGGTGCGCCCGCCAGCCGGCGGGGAGGAAGGTCCAGAGCCCGGCGCTGAGCTGCCGTGCGAGGCCGGCGCGCACGATCAGCCTGTGCGAGATCGCCTCCGCGTCGGCCGGAGCCTCCTTCACGGTCGGCAGGAAGTAGCGGGAAAGCCGTGTCACGGCGGGCGAGTCTAGTCAGTTGGGCCTCATGTTCCGCCCTCGCGAAGCCGATCCAGACGGGGAATACGCACTACCGGCTGGAACACCCCTATGGACGTCTCACCGAGGCTCAGAGCAGCGATGCGCGCCTTTTGGGCGCTGACAGGGCTTGCCCTGCTCGCTTACGTTGCGCACACCGCGTTCGGGCTCGGTGCGCCGGAGCTGGACGAGTTCTTCCAGACGTGGGTCTACTGCGGGCTGACCGCCGCCGCCGGCGCGGCGTGCGTGACGCGGGCACTCGCCGTCCGGGAGGAGCGGGCGGCCTGGCTCGTGATGGGCCTGGGCCTGCTGGCGTGGACCGCCGGCGAGGTCGCGTGGATGGTGTTGGTCGCGAACGACCCGAACCCGCCCTACCCGTCGGTCGCCGACGTGCTGTACCTCTCCTTCTACCCGGCCAGCTACGCCGCGCTGCTGCTGCTGGCGCGCTCGCGCACCGACTCGTTCCGCAGCAGCCTGTGGCTCGACGGGGCGATCGCCGCGCTGACCGTGGCCGCGCTTGTCGCGACGCTCGCCTTCCAGCCGATCGTCGATGCCACGAGCGGCGGCCCGGCGGAGATCGCGATCAACCTCGCTTACCCGGTTGGCGACCTCCTGCTCCTGGGGCTCGTGGTGGCGGTCTTCGGCCTCAACGGCTGGCGGCCCGACCCCGTCTGGCTCGTGCTGGGCGGCGGCCTCGCGCTCACCGCGGTCGCCGACGGCTTCTACCTCGTGCAGAGCGCGACCGACTCGTACGTCCAGGGCACGCTCCTCGACATCGCCTGGCCGGCCTCGGCGCTGCTCGTGGCCGTCGCGGCCTGGCAGCCGGCGCGGAAGAGCATCACCATCCAGGACTGGCTGATCGTCGCGGTCCCGGTCGGCTGCGGCCTCGTGGCGGTGGAGCTGCTCGTCTACGACCACTTCGAGCACACGGTGAACGCCGCCGCCGTGAGCCTGGCGGCGTGGGCCCTGCTGCTGGCCCTCGCCCGGATGGCGCTCGCCTTCCTCGAGAACCAGCGCGCGCTCTCGCAGACCCACACCGAGGCGCGGACCGACCTGCTCACCGGCCTGCCCAACCGGCGCAGCCTGATGGCGGACCTCGACCTGCAGCTGAGCCTCGCGAGCGCGGCCTCCCCGCGGGCCCTCCTGCTCTTCGACCTCGACGGCTTCAAGGAGTACAACGACGCCTTCGGCCACCACGCCGGCGACGTGCTCCTGACCCGGCTGGCCGCGCGCCTGGCGGACACGGTCGGCCCCCAGGGGCACGCCTACAGGCTCGGAGGTGACGAGTTCTGCGTCCTCTTGGCGCCCGGCCGGGAGGGCATCGACCCGATGCTGGCCGTGTGCTCGACGGCGCTCAGCGAGCGCGGTGAGGGCTTCGGGGTGAGCAGCTCGTTCGGCTCGGTGGTCCTGCCCGAGGAGGCGGCCACGCCGACCGAGGCGCTCCAGCTTGCCGACCGGCGCATGTACGCCCGCAAGGGCGGGCGCCGGATGTCCGCGGGCCGCCAGTCCCG
Organism: Thermoleophilaceae bacterium; assembly: GCA_035633575.1. GTDB lineage: Bacteria > Actinomycetota > Thermoleophilia > Solirubrobacterales > Thermoleophilaceae > JACVRW01. Next base: position 3,606 of record DASQER010000166.1, on the reverse strand, counting down.
CGACGTTCTGCTGCGGACACTGTCCGAGCGGCGCCCCGGCCTGCACGTGCGGCTTTGCGACATCGGCGAGCTTGCGCTGGCGGTCGGGCGCGAACTGCACATGGGGCCGGAGGGCCTCGACGAGGTGGCGCGCGCCGCGGAGCTCCACGACGTGGGGAAGATCGCCGTGCCGGACGCCATGCTCGACAAGCCCGGCCCGCTCGACCCGGTGGAGTGGAGCTTCATGCGCCGCCACCCGCTGATCGGCGAGCGCATCCTGCTCGCCGCGCCGGCGCTGCGGCCGGTGGCCCGGCTGGTCCGCTCGAGCCACGAGCGCTGGGACGGCGGGGGCTACCCCGACGGCCTGCGGGGGGACGCAATCCCGCTCGGCGCCCGCGTGGTGGCCGTGTGCGACGCGTTCGACGCCATGACCACGGAGCGCCCGTACAGGGAGCAGATGTCCGAGCCGGACGCGATCGAGGAGCTCTGCCGCTGCGCGGGAACCCAGTTCGACCCCATGGTGGTCGAGGCCTTCTGCCGCGTGATCGCGAGGGAACGCCCTGACGCCGGAGAAATCCCCCATATGCAGCATTGACCCGTCCCCTACCAGCACCGATTCTGGAGCCATGACCGCGACACCCCGCCCGGTTTGCAAGGTCTGCCGGATGCCGCTCGACGAGAGCGAGCAGTACCTCGTCCGCTTCACCGGCCCGCGCACGACCGCCGTCCACCGCAGCCTCTGCTTCCCGCCCGCCCGTTCGGGCGAGCGCAAGCCCGCTAGGCGCGCGTAAAGCGGCGCCCCGCCGTCGGCGAGGCGTCCTCGTCGAGCGCGATCCGCTTCGCCTTCGGGGCGCCGGCCATCGGGAGCGACTGGCCGTCCCCGAGCGCGGCCGCCGCCTCCATGGCGGCAATCCGCTCGGGAGTGAGCTCGCCGGCGTTCTCCTCCTCGATCTCCTCCAGCCAGGCGGCGCCCGCCGCGGCCTCGCGCTCGTCGACGATCACGGACCCCTTGTCGATCGACTTGTCGATCTCCACGAAGAGCGCGTCCACGAGCTCGTCCTGAGGCACCTTCCGGATCGGCTTGCCGTGGGCGAAGATGAGCCCCTCGTTCTTGGCGCCCGTGATGCCGAAGTCCGCGTGCGAGGCCTCGCCGATGCCGTTCACCGCGCAGCCGAGCACGGCGACCTCGATCGGGTCGTCGTACTGGCGCAGGCGCTCCTCGATCTCGGCCACGACCGTGTCCATGTCGAACTGGAGCCGCCCGCAGGTCGGGCAGGCGATCAGCACCGGGCCGCGCTCGCGCAGCTTGAGCGCCTTCAGGATCTCCCAGGCGACCTTCACCTCCTCCTCCGCATGGAAGGTGGAGAGCGAGATGCGGATCGTGTCGCCCACGCCGTCCGCCAGCAGCGTGCCGAGGCCCACGGCGGACTTCAGCGAGCCGGTCCACTTCGTGCCGGCCTCGGTGATGCCCAGGTGAAGCGGGTTGTCGATCCTCTGGGCGAGCAGGCGGTTGGACGCGATCGTGTTGGGCACGTTGGTCGACTTGATCGACACCTTGAAGTCCTCGAAGCCGAGCCGGTCCATCAGCTCGACGTGCTCGACCGCGGCCGCCACCAGCGCCTCGACCGGGCTCTCGCGCTCGAGCTCGTGCAGGTGCTTGGGCAGCGAGCCGGAGTTCACGCCGATCCGCATCGGCACCCCGGCGGCGCGCGCCCTGTCCACCACCTGGCCGACCTTGTCGTGCCCGCCGATGTTGCCCGGGTTGATGCGGATGCAGTGTGCGCCGGCGTCGATCGCCTTGAGCGCGAGCGTGTAGTTGAAGTGGATGTCGGCGATCACCGGGATCGGGGACTCCACGACGATCCGCTCGAGCGCCCGCACGTCGTCGTCGCGCGGCACGGCGCAGCGCACGAGGTCGCCACCCGCCTCCGCGATCGCGTGGATCTGCTTCATCGTGGCGTCGAAGTCGGCGGTCTCCGTCTTCGTCATCGACTGGACGGCGACGGGAGCCCCGCCGCCGATCTTCACCCCGCCGACGTCGATCTGCTTCTTGGAGGCCATCTGCGGCCTCGAAGCCTAGCTAGGAGTACAGAGCCTCGATCTCGCTCGCGTACTTCTCGGCGATCGGCTTGCGCTTCAGCTTCATCGTGGGCGTCAGCTCGTCGCCGGCCGGCTGCCACTCGTCAGGCAGCAGCTTGAACCTCTTGATCTGCTCCACGCGGGCCAGCTGCTCGTTCGCGGCGTCCACCCCGCGCTGCACCTCCTCGAGCAGCGCCTCCCTGCCGTGCTGCTGCTCGAAGGCGGGCGCCACGTCCGGGTCGAGGGTGATCAGGGCAACGTTGTAGGGCCGCCGGTCGCCGATCGCGACCGCCTGGCCGATCACCGGGCTCGCGGCCTTTACCTTCGCCTCGATGTTGGCCGGCGACATGTTCTTGCCGCCCGCGCTGATGATCAGCTCCTTCTTGCGGTCCACGAGCCGGAGGTAGCCGTCGTCGTCGAACTCGCCCACGTCGCCGGTCTGGAGCCAGCCGTCCTCGTCGATCGCCTCGCGCGTCATCTCAGGGTGGTTGCGGTAGCCGGGCATGACGAACGGCCCGCGGATCAGCACCTCGCCGTCCTCCGCCAGCTTGATCTCGGCGCCCGGCGACGGGGGCCCCACGGTGCCGATCTTGATCTTCTCGGGCGGGTTGCAGGTGCCGTACCCGGACGTCTCGGACATGCCCCACAGCTCCGCCAGCGGGACGCCTACGGCGTGGAAGAACTCGATCACCTCGCGCGGCGTGGGCGCGGCGCCGACGTTCACCGATTCCACGTCGCCCAGGCCCAACCGCGCGCGGATCTTCGAGAGCACCAGTTCGTCGGCCTTGGCGTGCTCCTCGCGGAGCTCGTCCGAGATCTCCTCCCCCGCCTGCTCGGCCCTGACCCTGCGCAGGCCGACGCCGAGCGCCCATTCGGTGGCCTGCTTCTTGGCCGCGTCCTGCTCGGCCTCGATCCCCGCCTCTATGGCCGCCTTGAGCTTCTCCCAGATGCGCGGCACGGCGAAGAACCACGACGGCTTCACCTCGGGGAGGTAGGCCACCACCTGCCGCGGATCCGGGCAGCACGTGGTCGAGAAGCCGACGAACATCGGCAGGTAGTGCGAGCAGGCCCGCTCGGCGATGTGCGCCATCGGAAGCCACGAGACGACCCGGCCCTCGTCGGGGAACCGGATCACCTCGTCGAAGCCGTTCACGCCCGCGATCAGGTTCGCGTGGGTGAGCTGCACGCCCTTCGGGGGGCCGGTGGTGCCGGAGGTGTAGATGAGCGTGAGCAGGTCGTCCGGCTGCACGGCGCGCCAGGCGGCCTCGAAGTCGAAGCCGGCGGGCGTGTGCGACTCCACGTCGTCGTCTTCGACCACGATCACGTGGTCCACGTTCTGAAGCTGCCGGACACGGTCCTCGAGCGCCCTCTCCGTGACCACGATGCGCGCCTCCGCGTCGTCCACCTGGTACTGGATCTGCTCGGCCGTGTAGGTGTTGTAGAGCGAGAACGGCGTGGCGCCGAGGTGCAGGGCGGCGGCGTCGAACCAGTGGAACTCGGGCCGGTTCGTGAGGATCAGAGCCATCGTGGCGCCGCGCTCGAGGCCGA
>DASQER010000165.1:0-8204 GCA_035633575.1 Thermoleophilaceae bacterium | reverse complement strand
TCCACGCGCGCGAGGAAGGTGTGACCGCCGCTCGCGACGAGGCAGAGGTACGGCGGCTCGATCGGGTCCGGCGCGAGCGTGCTCGCCACCACGTGGCCGTGCAGGTGGTCCACCGGCACGAGCGGCAGCCCGCGCGCAGCGGCGAGCGCCTTGGCCGAGGAGAGGCCCACGAGCAGCGCGCCGATCAGGCCGGGGCCGCGCGTGACCGCCACCCTGTCGATCCCGTCCAGGCCGGTGCCGGCGCGCTCGAGCGCGTCGGCGGTCACGGCGTCCACCAGCTCCAGGTGCCTGCGCGAGGCGATCTCCGGCACGACGCCGCCATAGCGGGCGTGAAGCAGTCCCTGGGAGGCGATCACGTTCGAGGCGATCCGCCCGTCCGCGCTCACGATGGCGGCGCAGGTGTCGTCGCAGCTCGTCTCGATCGCGAGGATCACGCCGTGGTGCGTTCCTCCACGGTCCGCCACATGATGAGCGCGTCCTCGCGGTTGTCGTGGTAGTAGGCCCGGCGGCGCCCCGCCGCCCGGAAGCCGAAGCGCTCGTAGAGGCGGATCGCCGCGTCGTTCGACCTGCGCACCTCGAGCGTGTACTGCTCGCTCGGCTTGTCGGCCTGCTCGAAGAGCGTGTCGAGCAGCGCGCTCGCAATCCCCTGGCGGCGCCGGTGGGGATCGACGGCCACGTTCATCAGGTGCCAGACGGTGTCGTAGCGCGAGCAGACCAGGTAGGCGACGATCACGCCGTCCTCGAGGGTCGCGAGGCAGATCCCCGACGGCTTCGACAGCTCGAGCACGAACATCGCGAGGGACCACGGCGTCGGGAACGCGCGCCGCTCGATGGCGATCACCTGCGGGAGGTCGGCGTAGGTGAGCTGGCGGATCTGGAGTTCGGAGTTCACTGTCGCGGCTTTGCGTCCGGGTCTCTCAGATAGTCGGGGAGAACGGCCTCGGGCGGCTCGTCCGGCGCCCCGGCCCCCAGGCGGCAGACATGCAGCGCACGCACCACGTGGGCTTCGGAGTCGTCCGACGCCACCCGGATGCCGGCCTCCTCGAGCATCCCTCGAAATCGTACCGAGCCGTCTCCCGCTGCCAGGGGCGTGAAAGCCACGGCCCGGAGGCGCTCGATCAGCTGCTCAGGCGGCGCGGCGACCGGCGGCCAGAGCAGCTCGCCGCCCTCGTAGAGCGCCGCGAACAGCTCGCCTCTCCTGGCGTCGATCAGCGGCAGGCGCAGCGGCGCGTCGATGCCCGCCGCCAGGGCGGCCAGCGAGGAGACGCGGCGCAGCGGCAGGCCGTTCGCCAGGGCGAGGGCGCGGGCGGTGGCGATCCCGATCCGCAGCCCGGTGAACGTGCCGGGCCCGACCCCCACGCAGATTGCCTCGAGATCGCGCCAGCCGGTGCCCGCGCGCTCCATCGCCTCCGCCACGGCCGGCATCAGCTCGCTCGCGTGCGCGGGCGGGTGCTGCAGCCGCTCGGGCGGCGGGACGACCTCAAAGGCCTCGCCGTCCGCGCGCAGCACGCAGGCGCCGGCCGCGGATGTGGAGGTGTCGAGGCCGAGCAGGCTCACGCGACCGTGATCCGGCGGCTGTCGCCCCCCGCGTGCTCGAGCAGCACGCGCGCGGCCACCCGCTCGAGGGCGGGCTCGGCGACTGCCGGCCACTCCACGAACGCCACCCGCTCGGGCGTCAGGTAGTCCTCGAGCAGCGCCGGGTCCTCCCCCGCCAGCGAGCCGAGCCTGTAGAGGTCGAGGTGGGCGATCTCGGGCGCCTCGCCAAGCAGCTGGCCGATCGTGAACGTCGGGCTCGTGACCGGTCCCTTCACGCCGAGCGCCCGGCAGGCGCCGCGCACGAAGGTCGTCTTGCCGCTGCCGAGCTCGCCGCTCACCAGGACTACATCACCCGGGGTGAGAGCGCGCGCCAGCTCGGCGCCGGCCGCCTCGGTGTCCTCGGGGCTGTTTGAGTGTTTGACCTTCGGTGGCATCGGAAACGGCTTCTAGAGACCGTTGCGGCCCGCCCCCCTCAATCGAAGAGGGTGGGCGGCGGGGCCGGCCCGGCGGGCGCCGCGATGGCGGCTGCCGCCACTGGAGCCACCGCGCCGATCGGCACCGGCGGGGGCTCCTCGAGCAGCGCCGGCAGCCGTGAGAAGTCCTCGCGCAGCTCCTCCAGGGTCTTCGTGCTGCGCAGCGCGGCGGCCGGGTGGAAGAGCGGGTAGACGCGCACCAGGCGGCCGCCCAGCTCCTGCACCTGCGGGCGCCCGTGCACGCCCGTGATGCCGCGGTTCGAGCGCGTGAGCAGCTTCGTCGCGAAGTTGCCGAGCGTGCAGATCACGCTGGGCTCGATCAGCTCGATCTTGCGCTGCAGGAACGGCTTGCACGCGTCGATCTCGTCGGGCGCCGGGTCGCGGTTCCCGGGCGGCCTGGACTGCAGCACGTTCGCGATGAAGACGTCCTCGCGCGCAAAGCCGATCTCCTCGAGGAGCTGGTCGAGCAGCTTGCCGGCGCGACCGACGAAGGGTAGGCCCTGCTGGTCCTCGTGCATGCCGGGCGCCTCTCCGACGAACATCAGGCCGGCGTCCGCGTTGCCAGAGCCGAACACCACGTTCGTGCGCGTCTTGAAGAGCGGACAGCGGGTGCAGGCGGATGCTTCCCGGTACAGCTCGACGAGCTCCGCGCGGCGCTCCTCTGCGCTGCGTGACTGCATGGCTCAAGCCTAGGACCTGGAGTCGACGGCAACCTTCCCGGGTATCCTTCAGCCGCCGGCCGCTACCGAACCCCGGAGTGGACCGGCAGGGGGAATGCAGCCAGAGCACAACACTCTTCCGAGCCCGCTGCGGGTGGGCCTCGTGGGCGCCGGCCGAGTCGGGACCGCGCTGGCGGCCGCCCTTCGCGACGCCGGCGTGGACGTCGAGGGGCCCGTGGGCCGCGGCGAGGTGCCCGCGCACTGCGACGCCGTCGTGCTGTGCGTGCCGGACGCCGAGATCGCCGCCGCGGCCGAGGTCGTGACGGGGGCGGCGCCGCTCGTCGGGCACACGAGCGGGGCCACGCCGCTGTCCGCACTGGCGCAAGCGGGCGTGGATGCCTTCGGCCTGCACCCGCTCCAGACCTTCGCCCACGCCGGCGGGAGCTTCCAGGGGGCCGGCTGCGCCGTGGCCGGCTCCACCCCCGGCGCGCTCGCCTTCGCCACAGCTCTCGCGGAGCGACTCGGCATGACGCCCATCGAGATCGACGACGAGGGCCGCGCCGCCTACCACGCCGCGGCCTCGGTGGCGTCGAACTTCCTGGTCACGCTCCAGGCCGCGGCGGAGACGATCGCCGCCGGCGCCGGGCTCGAGCCGGAGCAGGCCCGCGCGCTGCTCGCGCCGCTGGTGCGCCAGACCGTCGAGAACATCGCGGAGCTGGGCCCCGAGCACGCGCTCACTGGCCCGATCGCCCGCGGCGACCACGCCACGGTGGAGGCGCAGCGGGCCGCGGTGGAGGAGGCGGCGCCCCAGCTGCTCGCCCTCTTCGACGAGCTCGTGCGCCGGACGCGGGCCCTCGCCGGCCAGGAGGCCCCGGCATGAGGACCGTGAGGACCGTCCCCGAGTTGCGCGAGCTGCTCGCCCCGGAGCGTCTCGCCGGCCGCAGCATCGGGCTGGTGCCCACCATGGGCTTCTTCCACGACGGCCACCTGTCCCTGATGGGCCGCGCGCGTGCGGAGCACGACGTGGTCGTGGTGTCGCTGTTCGTGAACCCGGCGCAGTTCGGGCCCGGCGAGGACCTGGAGGCCTATCCGCGCGACGAGCGGCGCGACGCCGAGCTGGCGGAGGCGGAGGGCGTCGACATCCTGTTCGCGCCGACGGTGGAGGAGGTCTACCCGGACGGCTTCGACACGACCGTGACGGTTGGCGGCCTTACCGAGACCCTCGAGGGAGACGAGGCTCAGCGGGGCGCGGAGCACTTCCAGGGCGTGACGACCGTGGTGACGAAGCTCTTCAACATGGTCGGCCCGGACGCGGCCTACTTCGGCCAGAAGGATGCCCAGCAGGCGCTCGTGATCCGCAAGCTCGTGCGCGACCTCGACATCCCCGTGCGGATCGAGGTCTGCCCCACCGTCCGGGATCCGGACGGCCTCGCGCTCAGCACGCGCAACGCCTACCTGAGCCCCGAGGAGCGCGAGCGCGCGCTGGCCCTGAGCCGCGCCCTGCGGGCCGCCGAGGCCGCCGTGGCAGGCGGCACCCGCGACGCTGCGGCGGTGGTCGCCGCGGCCCGCGAGGAGCTCGACCGCGCCGGCGTCGAGCCGGACTACCTCCAGCTGCGCTCCGCCGGGGACCTCTCCCCGGTCGAGCGCGTGAACGGCTCGACCCTGCTTGCAGTGGCGGCCCGCGTCGGGCGCGCCCGACTCATCGACAACGCGATTCTCGGAGGCGAGAAATGAGCCACCGTCCCACCCAGCGCCCAGCCATCAGCCTCACCACGCTCGCCGAGAAGAAGGCTCTGGGCGAGCCGATCGTGATGGTCACGGCGTACGACTACCCGAGCGCGCAGGTGGCCGAGGAGGCCGGCGTCGACGTGGTCCTGGTCGGCGACTCGGGCGCCATGACCGTGCTCGGTCACCCCTCCACGGTGCCCGTGACCACCGAGGAGCTGCTGATGCTCGCCCAGGCCGTGCGGCGCGGCCTCAAGACCCCGCTGATGATCGGCGACCTGCCGTTCGGCTCGTACGAGGCGTCCAACGTGGAGGCCATCCACAGCGCGCAGCGCTTCGTCAAGGAGGCGGGCTGCGACGCGGTGAAGATCGAGCGCGGCGGGACCACGGTCGACCGCGCCCGCGCCCTGGTGGACGCCGGAATCCCGGTGATGGGCCACGTGGGCCTCACGCCGCAGACGGCCACGGCGCTCGGCGGCTACCGCTCGCAGGGCCGCACGGCCAAGCGGGCGCTGAGCGTGCTTCACGACGCGCTCGCGCTGCAGGAGGCGGGCTGCTTCGCGATCGTCTTCGAGGCGATCCCGAGCGCGCTGACCGAGGCGATCATGCCGCGCATGGAGATCCCGGTGATCGGCATCGGGGCCGGCCCGGCCACCGACGGCCAGGTGCTCGTCTTCCACGACCTGCTCGGCATCTACGACGGCCACGCCGCCCGCTTCGTGAAGCGCTACGCGAGCGTCCGCGAGGAGATGATCAAGGGTGTGAGAGCGTTCGCCGAGGAGGTGCGCGAGCGCCGCTACCCCGAGCCGGAGCACGGCTACACGATGGCCCCCGACGAGATCGCCCGGCTGCACGACCTGCTCCGCGAGCAGAGCGGCGAGCCCTTCACCGGCGGGTTCTCGCTCTGACGGTCTACGGCGGGCAGCTCCGCTTCTCCACGGAGGGCAACGGAGACACGATCGACATCACCGAGGGCGTTCAGAGCGTGATCGAGCAGTCCGGCGTGCACAGCGGCCTGGCGTCCGTGTTCGTGCCCGGCTCGACCGCTGCGGTCACGACGATGGAGTACGAGCCGGGCGGGGTCCACGACCTGCGGGAGGCGCTCGACCGCCTGATCCCGCGCGAGGGCGACTACGAGCACAACCGGCTGAACGCCGACTCGAACTCCCATGCGCACATTCGTGCAGCCATCGTCGGCCCGTCGGAGACGCTCCCCGTCCGCGGCGGCCGGCTCGAGCTCGGCACCTGGCAGCAGGTCGTCCTGGTGGACTTCGACGACCGCCCGCGCGAGCGGACCGTCGTCGTTCAGGTGCTCGAGTAGGGACACCGAAACCCCCGGGCGCCGGGCGGGTTGGGGTGTCCATGACCCGATTTCGTCGTCTCATCCCGTCACCCGCGATGGTCGTCGCCCTCGTTGCGCTGTTCATAGCGATGGGAGGCTCGGCCTACGCGCTCGTGATCACGAGCGGCAGCATCAGGAACAACACCATCCGCAGCGTGGACGTGCGCAACGGCGGCCTGCTCGGCAAGGACTTCCGCAAGGCCGGCGTCGGAGGCGGCGCCATCAAGGAGGTGAGCCTCGGCACCGTTCCGGGCGCCTTCGTGGCGCAGGGGAGCGCGCGGTTCGCGGTTTTGAACTCCCAGGGCCAGCAGGTCCGCGGACGCGGCACGACATCGGCCGCCCGCACCGCCGAGGGCCGCTACCAGGTGATCTTCGACGCGGACGTGCGTGGCTGCGGCTACCACGCCACGGTCGGCGACCCGAGCGCCGCGGCCCCGCCGCAGAACAGTCAGATCAGCGTGGGCTCACTCGGATCGAACGTCAACGGCGTGTCGATCCGGACCGAGAACGGTGGGACCGGCGCCGAGGCCGACAAGCCGTTCCACTTGGTGGTGCTGTGCTGAGGAGCGGCAGGCCGAACGACAAGCACTGAGGCGTCGATTCCGGGGGTGTGGGTAGCCCCAATGCCGCATAGCGGCATCCAGGAGACCCACACCCCCTCGCGCTCACCCTTAAATGCCCGAAACGCCGCCCCGCCCGCGCCCTACGACGGATACTCCACCCGCCGGAGTACCTTCGCGGGTACTCCCGCCGCGATCGAGAACGGGGGCACGTCCTCCGTCACGACGCTGTTCGCACCGATCACGCTGCGCTCCCCGATGGTCACGCCGCTCGTGACCACGACGTTCGCGCCGCACCAGACGTTGTCGCCGATACGGGTCGGTCCCTTGCTCGTGAAGCCCTGCCAGGTGACCGGCCTGTCCGGGTCGTCGAAGCGGTGGTTGGCGTCCGTGACGAAGCAGCCGTTCGCGAACATGCAGTGGTCGCCGATCTCCACCAGCTCCACGGAGGCCACCATCACGCCGATGTTGAGGAAGGTCCCCTCGCCGATCCTGATGCGAGCGTCGCCTGGCGCGGTCAGCCATACGTTCGGCTCGAAGAGCGTCCCCTCCCCTATCTCCAGCCGGCCCTCCCGGAGCGCCTCGAGCACGTTGCCGTGCAGCGGCCAGCGGGCGAACGCGCGCCGCCGCGCCATCTCGCGGTGGAGCCGAAGGCGGTTCCACGGCAGCGAGCTGCGCTCGTACCAGCGCCACTTCTGCCACCACAATCGAGCGTTCCGCACCGGCGCAGCTTGCCAGACATGACACGCGTGCCGATCCTCTACGACCCCGACTGCGGCTTCTGCAGGGTGTGCATGGCCAGCGTCCTGAGCTGGGACCGGCAGCGCCGGCTGCGGCCCGTGCCGCTGGGCAGCGAGGAGGCCGACAGGCTGCTGGCCGGGATGCCGGAGGACGAGCGCATGGCCTCCTGGCATTTGATCGCTCCCGACGGCGGGGTCCACTCGGCGGGCGCCGCGTTCCCGCCGCTGCTGCGCCTGCTCCCCCGCGGAGGCCGGCTCGCGCGGCTGAGCGCCCGCTTCCCGCATGCCTCCGAGCGCGGCTACCGCCGGGTGGCGGACCGCCGCTCCGCGTTCGGGAGCGCGATCCCCGGCCGGATTCGGCGCTGGGCGGACGCGGTCATCTCAGGGTCCGCGGCGGATGGCCGATGACTATGGGGATGGGGATCGACCCGCTCGCCGAGCTGCCAGGCGCCGATGACTTCCAGGCGCTGCTGGCCCGTGAGGAGCTGCGCCGAGCGCGCACGGGCGAGTCGCTGGCCGTGGCCGTGCTGGACGTGGACGGCCTGCGCTCCGTGAACGCCCGCCACGGCGCGCCCGCGGGCAGCGACGTGCTGCGACTCTGCGTCGCCACGCTGCGCGAGATGCTGCGCGCCGTCGACGAGATCGCCCGCACCGGCCCGGACGAGTTCTCGGTGCTCCTGCACGCGGCGGACGCTCGCAGCGCAAGCGTCTGGGGGGACCGCTTCGAGGACGCCCTCGAGGCCGCCTCGGCCGAGCACCCGGCCGCGCCGGTCACCTGCTCGATCGGCCTGGCCGACACCGTCGAGGAGCCGACCTTGATGCAGGCCGCGGCCCTCGCCCGCCGGCGCATGGAGGTCATCCAGACAGTGCGCAAGCTGCGCCGCGCCCGCGAGGGCGGCCACCCCGCCTAGGCCGCCGCGCGGACCTTCGTGCGCGAGCCGCCCTTCTTCCGAGCCGGCGGCGGCTTCACGATCTCGGCGAGGAAGCGGCCCGTGTGGGAGCCCTTCGTCCCGGCGACCTGCTCGGGGGTGCCCTGTACCACCAGCGTGCCGCCCTCCTCGCCGCCCTCGGGGCCGAGGTCGATGATGCGGTCGGAGGTCTTGATCACGTCGAGGTTGTGCTCGATCACCACGACCGTGTTGCCCTGGTCCACCAGCCGGCTCAGCATC
>DASQER010000164.1:0-3841 GCA_035633575.1 Thermoleophilaceae bacterium | reverse complement strand
CTCTGCTCGCGTGCCCGCGCGAGGGCGGGATTGCGAGACCTCGTCGTTGTATCGACCGCCCCTCCCCATAACTTCAATACCGCCCTCCCGCGGACTGGACACCTTTCCGGCGCCTCCTGCGCGGTCCAGGTAAGGCGATTGTTCCTTCACAGAGGCGATTCAAACGTGGATAACGCTCAAGTTGACGGTTAGAGTTGCTCCAATTGGCCGCCTGCTTGCCGCAATTGTGGCGGTGGGCGCCGTCACGCCCCCGGTGGGTACCGCGGCCGGCCTGCCGCTCACCCCCGTGGGCGATTTTCGCCAGCCGGTCCATGTGACGGGTCCGTCCGCCGAGCCGCGTGCCCTGTACGTGCTCGAGCGCAGCGGGCGGGTGTGGCGCGTCGGGCCGGGCGGCGGGCGCCGGCTCTTCCTGGACGCGCGCCGCTTCGTGCGCCTGCTGGCGCCGCGCAAGCACCTGCGAGACCAGGGCGGTGCTTTCGCAGTGGCGTTCGCCCCCGGCTACCGGCCGGGCGGCGTCGTCTACCTGCTCTACACGCGCCGCGACGGGCGCGTACATCTGGACGAGTTCCGACCTCGACAGAACGGTGCGGTGGGGGACCCCCGGACGGTCCTCTCCGTACCGCGCCGGAGCCGCAACGACGTCGGCGGCCAGATCGGCTTCGGCCCTGACGGCCTGCTCTACGCGAGCTTCGGGTTCGGACGCACTCCCGAGTCGAGCCAGGACCCTGCAACGCTCACCGGGAAGATCGTCCGTCTCGACCCCCGCGACGCGAGCGGACGCCCCGAGCTGTTCGCCTCCGGTCTCCGCGTGCCGTGGAGGTTCTCCTTCGATGCGCCCGCCGGTCGGCTGATCGTGGGCGATGTCGGCGAGTCGGCCTTTGAGGAGATCAATGTTCTGTCGCTCCGTCCGCGCGCGCCGGCCAACCTCGGTTGGCCCTTCTTCGAGGGGCGCCGGCGGCGGCTGACAGGCGGGCCCGCCGGCATGGCGGTGCCGGCGCTCGCGCTGCGGCACGGACCACGGATGTGTGCGGTCGTGGGCGGCTACGTGGTGCGCACGCCCGCGCTGCCGCGGCTCCGCCGCCGTTACCTCTACGGGGATCTCTGTTCGGGGCAGTTGCGTTCCGTCCGGCTGGTGGCGCGGCGCGCGCTCGACGACCGCTCCGAGCACACGCTCGTGCCCTACCTCGTGTCGTTCGGCCGTGACGGTGGAGGGCACCTCTACGCGGTCAGCCTCAACGGGCGTGTCTTCAGGGTCGGGTGATGTACCCTGCCCCGCGATGGCGGCTCCCGAGCAGGACGAGCGCTTCGTCGACCGCCTCTCCCGGCAGGGGGAGGAGGCCCTCGGCAAGATCGCCGAGGAGCTGATCTCCAACCCGGTGGTCAACGGCGCCATCGCTCGCGCGTTCGAGGCGCGTGAGAAGGCCGTCCAGGCGCAGGAGGCCGCGATGGGCGCGCTGAACCTGCCCTCGGCCGCCGACATCGAGCGCGTCACGCGCCGGCTCAGGTCGGTGTCGCAGCGGCTCGAGGGGATCGAGGACGGGATCGACAGGCTCGACGGGCGCGTGGGCGGTGCCTCCGCGGGCTCGGGCGACGAGCGCCTCGCAAGGATCGAGGCGCGCCTCGGCGAGATGGCGCGCGACCTGGCCGCCCTGTCCGCGCTGGTGGCTCCGGGCGAGGAGCCGATGCCGCGTGCGCAGGAGCGCCTGACGGTCACGGATTCCTGAGGGCGGCGTAGCCCGCCTCGCCCACTCGCACGCCCAGCTCCTCGAGCGCCTCCTGTCCGATCCGTCGCGCGCCGTTGGATCCGGGCACATCCGTCACGCCCAGAACGCACGCGGCCGTCACCCCGCGCCTCGCCGCCACCTGGAGGACCGTGGCGGCCTCCATGTCGACGGCGAGGGCGCCGCGCTCCGCCCACGCCGCGGCCGTTCCGTCGCGCGGGTCGTAGAAGAGGTCGCTGCTGGCCACCGTGGCGGCGCGCGCGCCGGCCGCCACCAGCCGCTCGAGGAGCTCGGGGTCCGGCTCGAGCGGAGCGGCGGCGCCAAGGGCGGCGCTCGTGCCGTCGGCCGGGAGCACGGTCTCGGCGGCGAGCAGCGCGCCCAGCTCCAGCTCGCCGTCGAGCGCGCCGCAGGTCCCGATGCGAACGAGCCGGGTGGCGCCGAGTGCGATCAGCTCCTCGCAGACGATCGCCGCGCTCGGCCCGCCCATGCCGGTCGCCTGGACGGTGAGCGGCTCCCCGTCCGAGGCGATTCCCGTGTAGCCCCATAGTCCACGCGCGTGGTTGAACATCTTCGGAGGCGTCTCGGACAGCGCCTGCGCCACGGCGAGCGCGCGCGCCGGGTCGCCGGGCAGCAGCACCCGCTCCGCCAGGTCGGCGGCGGGCCGGAGGTGGTTGGCGCGGACCTCGTGCTCGAGCGTCAAGGCGGCGCACGATAGTGGGGGGCGGGTACTCTCCCGACCGGAATGGCCAAGTCTCCGACAAACCTCCGCGACGCCGTCGAGAAGACGGTCGAGGCCACCCTCGGCTCGGCCGAGCGCAGCCGCTCCGTGGCACAGGGCGCGCTCGACGATCTCGTCGACTCGGTCGATGACCTGCGCAAGGGCGCCGAGGAGCGCCTCGCCCGCGGGCGGCGCTCGATGGCGGAGGCCATCGAGGGCCGCCGTCCCGCGACCGCCGAGGACATCAAGGAGCTGAAGGCTGAGCTGCGCGCGATCGGCCGCCGGCTCGACAAGATCGAGGAGCGGCTGCCGGCCAAGCGGACCCGCGCGAAGCCCTCCTCGAAGCGCGCCTCCTAGTGGCCGGCCGCCGGGTGCTGATCACCGGCGTGGGCGGCCGGGTGGGGAGCCTGCTGGCCGCCCGCCTGGGGCCCGAGGCGGCCGAGGGCCGCGCCCTGGTGCTGGAGCTCTCCGAGCGGGTCCGCACCGAGGTCCAGCAGGCGCTCTACTCGAATCTCGTACGCAGGGGCCCCGCCTTCATCTAAATGGGCACCTCGGCCGATACCAGTAAGTGATGCACATCCTTGCCGTCCTGCTAGTGGCGCTGGTGCTGCTGCTCGTCCCCGGAACGGCCCTTGCCGCTCCCGGCGACCCCTGGGTGGCATACGTCGCGAACTCTGTCGTCACGAAGCAGTCGGCGCCCGCCCCCGTGATCCTGCGGGCGGACCCCGCCACGGGCGCCCTCACCGAGATCTCGCGCAACGGCGCGCAGGGCGAGCTGTTCAGGCACCCGTACGACATCGCCGTGGCCGGCGACGGAAGCCTGCTGGTGGCGGACATGGGCGAGTACGCGACGCCCTCGGACCGGACGCCCGACGGGCGCATCGTCCGCGTCGATCCCGTCACCGGCCGGCAGTCGCTCCTCACCCAGGGCAACCTGCTGGTGGACCCGGCCGGCCTCGCGATCGCTCCGGACGGCCTCGTCTACGTGGTGGAGAACGTGGGGACCACGGGGCAGCCGGGCGTGGTGAGCGTGAACCCGGCCACCGGCGAGCAGACGCTGGTGACCCAGGGCGGGCAGCTCTGCTACCCGTTCGGCATCGCCGTCCACCCGAACGGCTCGGTGCTCGTCACGAGCTTCGGCAGCTTCAACGACGGCACGACGGTCGTCAACTGCACGCACGACTTCGGGGCGCTCGTGCGCGTGAACCCGGTCACGAACGCTCAGACGATCCTGTCGAGGAACGCGGCCCAGTGGGGCATCCTGTTCCGCAACCCGCTGGGGGTCACCGTGGAGCCGGGCGGGCGCATCCTCGTCGTCAACCAGAACGGCGCCACCGCGGTCATGTCCGTGGATCCCGTCACGGGCGTGCAGGACGCCGAGACCCCGAACACGGGGAGTGAC
>DASQER010000163.1:0-5763 GCA_035633575.1 Thermoleophilaceae bacterium | reverse complement strand
CTGGCGCTCGGGCGTGATCAGCACGACGTTCCACGCCAGCCCGAGGCGGCGCATCGCTCGGATCACGAGTCCGCCGAGGTCCACCTCCCACCAGCGCAGGCCGTGCATTGCGGAGCGCGGGAATGCGTGGTGGTTGTGGTGCCAGGACTCCCCGAAGGACGGGACGGCCAGCCAGAACACGTTCGTGGACCTGTCCTCGGTCTCGAAGCGGCGCCGTCCGAA
Source organism: Thermoleophilaceae bacterium (assembly GCA_035633575.1). Lineage (GTDB taxonomy): Bacteria > Actinomycetota > Thermoleophilia > Solirubrobacterales > Thermoleophilaceae > JACVRW01. Next base: position 5,541 of record DASQER010000163.1, on the reverse strand, counting down.
GAAGTGGCAGATCGAGTTGATCGAGAAGGTGATGTGGTGGACCAGGAAGATGCGCACGAGGCCGGCCCAGAAGAAGGCGGTCAGCGCGCTCTTGAGGTTCCCGCCGACGAGCCAGCCGATGCCGGCCGGGACGACCAGGCCGAGCGTCACCCAGAGCGGGAACAGCCTGTGGACGATGCGCATGCCGCGGTCCTCGAGCAGGTCGGGCGCGTACTTCTCGGCATCGACGGCCGTCGCGTGGTGGAAGAGCCAGCCGACATGGGCGTGCCAGAGGCCGCGCAGGGCGCCCGGCTCGCCGCCGTCGTGGTCCACGTGCGGGCTGTGCGGGTCGCCCTCCACGTCCGGGTGGGCGTGGTGCTTGCGGTGGTCCGAGACCCAGCCGATCACAGGGCCCTCGACGGCCAGCGAGCCGAAGATCGCGTACAGGTACTCCACGGGCTTGTAGGTGGTGAACGCCCGGTGCGTGAGCAGGCGGTGGAAGCCGACGGTGATTCCGACGGTGGAGAGCACGTAGATGACCACGAGCAGCACGACGTCGAGCGGGCCGACCAGATCGTTCCAGAGCATCGGAACCGCCACCAGGAAGGCGACGAAGGGCAGGAAGACGGCGGCGATGTTGATGTTGCGGTGTGCTCTGGTCATCGTCTTCTGAAGGCTACGTACCAGAAGGCCCCGCCGTTCACCCCTCCGGCTACGAACTGAGCGGCAATTCTTGTAGGTTTCCTACAATGACCCCCGAGGATCCATGGGAGACGCTGCCGCCGGAGGTCGCGGAGGTGCTGCGCCCGGAGCTCCCGGCTCTGGCCGACGAGATCGTCGCCGAGGTGAGCCGCGGCGTGCCGGACTACGCCCGGCCGCTCGAGGGGCCGTTCGGGCAGGCGCTTCGCAGCGGCGTGGAGGAGGCGCTCGGCGGCTTCACGACGCTCGTCGAGAACCCGCGCACGGACCGCGAGGCCGGCCGCGAGGTGTACCTGAACCTGGGCCGCGGCGAGATGCGTGCGGGCCGCAGCCTCGACGCGCTGCTCGCGGCCTACCGGCTCGGCGCCCGGGTGGCGTGGCGCCGGCTCGCTACGGCCGGCGAGCGTGCCGGCCTCCCTCCGCGCACGCTGTACGCGCTGGCCGAGGCGATCTTCGCCTACATCGACGAGCTCTCCGGCGACTCGATCGAGGGCTACGCCCGCGAGCAGGCCGCCGCGGCCGGCGCCGTGCAGCGGGGGCGCCAGCGCCTTGCGGCCCTGCTCGTCCAGGAGCCCCCGCCCGACCCGTCCACGGTCGAGGCCGCCGCCGCCCACGCCGGCTGGCGGCTCCCGCGCAGGCTGGCCGCGCTCGTCGTGGAGGCGGAGGGCAGCGGCGAGCAGGCGGACCGCCTGGCGCTGCGGCTGGGGCCCGACGCCCTGGTGGCACACGTCGCGCCCTTCATCGTGGCGCTCGTGCCCGCGCCCGGGCGCCGCGGCGAGTTGGACGCGGCGCTGCGCGGGCGCAGGGCCGCGCTCGGTCCCCCGGTTGCATGGCAGGAGGCGGGCGTCAGCTTCACCCGGGCCCGAGAGCTCCTGCGCCTCGCGCGAGACGGCGGCATCGAGGACCGCGGCGGGCTGCTGCTCGCCGAGAGCCACAAGGTCTCACTGCTCCTCGGTGTGGACCGTCGCCTGGCCCGCGACGTGGCCGACACGGCCCTCGCCCCGCTCGACGGTGAGACCGAGTTGTCTCGCGAGCGCCTCGGCTCCACCCTGGATGCCTGGCTTCGGCACCGGGGGCGCACGGAGGCGGTGGCGAAGGCGCTCCACGTGCACCCGCAGACCGTGCGCTACCGGCTGGCCCGCTTGCGCGAGTTGTTCGGCCCGCGGCTCGACGACCCGGACGGCCGCTTCGAGCTGGAGCTGGCCCTGCGCGCGCGCAGGCTCGCGGGGTAGAATCCCGGCCTAATGGCCGGATCGCTCGAAGGCCGCGTGGCCGCCGTGACCGGTGCCTCCTCGGGGATCGGAGAGGCCACCGCGCGCGCCCTGTCAGCCGCCGGCGCCAGCGTGGCGCTCGGCGCCCGCCGCGCGGACCGGCTGGAGGCGCTCGCTGAGAGTCTCGAGGGGCGCTCGCTCGTCAAGGAGGTCGACGTCTCCGACGAGGAGCAGGCGCGCAGCTTCGTCCGGGAGGCGCACGACGAGCTCGGCGGCCTCCACATCCTCGTGAACAACGCCGGCGTGATGCTGCTCGGCCCGGTCACCGACGCGGACACGGACGACTGGCGCCGCATGATCGCCGTGAACCTGCTGGGGCTCCTGTACTGCACCCACGCCGCCCTCCCGCTGATCGGGCAGTCCGGGGGAGGGGACATCGTGAACGTCTCGTCCGTGGCCGGAAGGCGTGCCGACGCCGGAGCGGCGGTCTACAACATGACCAAGTTCGGCGTGCACGGGTTCTCGGAGGCGCTTCGCCAGGAGGCGCTCCACGTGGGCATCCGCGTGACCACGGTGGCGCCCGGCTTCGTGGACACCGAGCTGCAGGGGCACAACACGAACCCGCTGGTGCAGCAGGCGATGTCGAAGGCGCGGGACCAGATCGGCGAGGTGCTGAGGCCCGAGGACATCGCCGACGCGATCCTGCACGCGGTCACGCGGCCCGCGCACGTGTGCGTGAACGAGGTGGTCGTGCGGCCGACCGGCCAGGCGCGTTAGCCCACCTGAGAACTATCACGTACAGAAGTACGTGATAACGTACGACCGTGTCGATGAACGGGTCATTCGGAGGTCGGATTCGCAGCCTGCGTGAGGCGATGGACCTCTCCCTGCGCGACCTGGCCGAGCGCAGCGGGGTCTCCGCGCCGATGCTGTCCCAGGTCGAGCGAGGCGAGACGAGCCCAACGCTGGCGCTGGCCGAGCGCATCGCCGGGGGCCTCGAGCTGACGCTGTCGCAGCTGCTGCGTCTCGACGAGACCGACGGCGTCAGCGTCGTGCGCGCCGAGGAGCGCCGCCGCGGCGGCGGTCGCAGCCACCGCTACGAGGTCCTGACCCCGCCGCTTCCCGGGCTGCGCGCCGAGGTGTCGCTGCACTGGCTCGCGCCGGGCGCGTTGACGGCCGGGCCCGACGACCCGCCGATGCACGAGCCCGGCAGCCGCGAGACCGCCGTGGTCGAGAGCGGGCCCGTGCGCTTCGTCTGCGGCGGCGCCAGCCACGACCTGGACGAGGGCGACTCCGTGACCTTCGACGCGGACCTGCCGCACCACTTCGAGAACCCCGGCGACGGCGAGGCCCGCTTCTACGCCGTCGTCGCCGCCGGCCTGAGGAGGAGCTGAGAGATGGCGAAAACCCTGTTCGACAAGATCTGGGAGGCGCACGAGGTCGCGGAGGGGATCCTCTACATCGACCTCCACCTGGTGCACGAGGTGACCTCCCCGCAGGCCTTCGAGTCGCTGCGACTGGCGGGCCGCAGGGTGCGCCGCCCGGACCGCACGCTCGCGACGGCGGACCACAACGTGCCGACGGATGGCTCCACGGCCGCCCGGCAGATCCGCGACCGGCTCTCGCGCGTGCAGGTGCAGACGCTCGAGCGCAACTGCGAGGAGTTCGGCGTGCCCGTCTACTCGATCGGGTCGACGCGCCAGGGGATCGTGCACGTGATCGGGCCGGAGCTCGGGGTCACGCAGCCGGGCATGACGATCGTGTGCGGCGACTCGCACACCTCGACCCACGGCGCCTTCGGCGCGCTCGCGTTCGGCATCGGCACCAGCGAGGTCGAGCACGTGCTCGCCACGCAGACGCTCCAGCAGCGCAAGCCGAGGTCGATGCTGATCCGCTACGAGGGCGGGCTGGGCTACGGCGTGAGCGCGAAGGACCTGATCCTCGCCACGATCGGCCGCATCGGCGTGGCCGGCGGCGTCGGCCACGTGATCGAGTACGCCGGGCCGGCGATCGAGGGGCTCTCGATGGAGGGCCGCATGACCGTGTGCAACATGACGATCGAGGGCGGCGGCCGCGCCGGGATGATCGCCCCCGACGACACGACCTTCGAGTGGGTTGACGGGCGCGAGGCGGCCCCCGAGCGGCTCCCGCTCGACGAGTGGCGCGAGCTGCGCACCGACGAGGGCGCGAGCTTCGACAGGGAGGTCGTGGTCGACGCGTCGGCTGTCTCCCCGCAGGTCACCTGGGGCACGAACCCCGGGATGGTCGTCGGGGTCACGGGCGCGGTTCCCGAGCCGGCCGGCGAGGGCGACGAGCGGGCGCTCGAGTACATGGCGCTCGAGCCGGGCACGCCCATGGCGGAGATCCGCCTGGACCGCGTGTTCATAGGCTCCTGCACGAACTCCCGCATCGGCGACCTGCGCGAGGCGGCCGAGGTGGTGAAGGGCCGCAGGGTGGCCTCGAGCGTCAACGCCATGGTCGTGCCGGGCTCTCAGCAGGTGAAGGCGCAGGCGGAGGCCGAGGGGCTCGACGAGGTCTTCCGCGAGGCCGGCTTCGACTGGCGCTCCGCCGGCTGCTCGATGTGCCTGGGGATGAACCCGGACATCCTCTCGCCCGGCGAGCGCTGCGCATCGACCTCCAACCGCAACTTCGAGGGGCGCCAGGGCCGCGGCGGGCGCACGCACCTCGTGAGCCCGAAGATGGCCGCCGCGGCCGCCATCGAGGGGCACTTCGTCGACATCAGGGAGTGGGCATGAGACAGGTGAGCCTGATCGAGGGCGGCGTGTCGGTGCTCGACCGCAGCGACGTCGACACCGACCAGATCATCCCCAAGCAGTTCCTGAAGCGGGTGGAGCGGACCGGCTTCGGCGAGTTCCTCTTCTACGACTGGGCCAAGGAGCCCGGCTGGGAGCTGCCGCGCAACCCGATCCTCGCCACCGGCCGCAACTTCGGCTGCGGATCGTCGCGCGAGCACGCGCCGTGGGCCCTCGAGGACTACGGCTTCGAGGCGGTCGTCGCACCCAGCTTCGCTGACATCTTCTACTCGAACTGCACCAAGATCGGCCTGCTTCCCGTGGCGCTCGCCGAGGACGAGGTGCGCGGCGTCATGGAGGCCGGGAACGCGTCGATCGACCTGGCCGCGCAGGAGGTCACCTGGACCGGGGGACAGGCGTCGTTCGACATCGACCCGGAGGTGAGGCGCAGGCTCCTCGAGGGGCTCGACGACATCAGCGTGACGCTCTCGCAGCAGGACGCGATCGACCGCTACGAGGCAGAGCGGGAGCGCCACGGCCCGGTCACGACCAGCCAGACGTGACACGCGGATGCTCCTGGACCGCCCGCAGGCCCTGCCGGCAGCGGCATAGGTAGCGTCCGGCCGCATGGCCCAGGAGATCTCGATCGAGAGGCGCGACGGCGGGGTCGCGCTGCTCACGCTGAGCGCGCCCGAGCGGCGCAACGCCCTGACGGTCGCGATGGCCGATGAGCTCGTGGCCGCCTGCGAGGAGCTGGACGCGGACCGCGAGGTCGGCGCCGTGGTGGTCCGCGGCGAGGGCGGCTTCTTCTGCGCTGGCGGCGACCGCGACACGCTCGCGGCGGCGGGCCGCGATCCGGCCGACCCGGAGGTCTATGCCGGGCTCGGCGCGGTGTACCG
>DASQER010000162.1:0-8420 GCA_035633575.1 Thermoleophilaceae bacterium | reverse complement strand
CTCGGCCGTGGTCTCCCCGATCACCAGGCGGTGGTTGCGCCGGATCCAGCCCGCCACCGCGTCGTCGAAGTCGTAGCCGCCCACCCGCAGCGAGCGCGAGACCACGATCCCGCCGAGGGAGATCACGGCCACCTCGCTCGTGCCGCCGCCGATGTCGACGACCACGTTCGCCATCGGCTCCGCGATCGGCAGCTCGGCGCCGATCGCGGCCGCCATCGGCTCCTCGATCAGCTGCACGGAGCGCGCGCCCGCGCCCAGGCACGCCTCCACGAGCGCGCGGCGCTCCACGTCGGTGATGCCCGACGGCGCGCACATCACGAGGCGCGGGTGGGCGAAGCGGCTCTTGTGCACGCGCCCGATGAAGTGCCGGAGCATGGCCTCGGTGACCTCGAAGTCGGTGATCACGCCGTGGCGCAGCGGCCGCACCGCCGAGATCGACGCCGGCGTGCGCCCGATCATGCGCTGCGCCTCCTCGCCGACCGCGTGCACCTCGTCGGTGCGGGTGTCCACCGCCACGACCGACGGCTCCGAGACGCGGATGCCCTCGCCCCGCACGTAGACGAGCGTGTTCGCCGTGCCGAGGTCGATGGCCATGTCGCGGCCCCCGATCCGCATCCGCCGCCGGCGGCGGACCACGCCGCGGTGGGAGACCGATCCGCCGCTCATGCGCGTAGGAACGCCAGCACCGCAAGCACCCGGCGGTGGTCCTCGGGGGCGGGAGCGAGGCCGAGCTTCACGAAGATGCTCGTCACGTGCTTCTCGACGGCGCGCTCGGTCACGACCATCTGCTCGGCGATGGCGTTGTTGGAGCGGCCCTCGGCCATCAGCTCGAGCACCTCGCGCTCGCGCGGGGTCAGCTCGGCGAGCGGGTCGTCGCGACGCGCGCGACCCACGAGCTGGGCCACCACCTCCGGGTCGAGGGCCGAGCCGCCCTCCGCCACTCGCCGGACCGAGTCGACGAAGCGCTCGACGTCCGCCACGCGGTCCTTCAGCAGGTAGCCGACGCCGCCCGCGGAGTCGCCGACCAGCTCGAGCGCGTAGCCCTCCTCCACGTATTGGGAGAGCACGAGCACCCCGGTGTCGGGAAGCGACGCGCGGATCTGGAGCGCGGCGCGCAGGCCGTCGTCTGTGTTGGTGGGGGGCATGCGGATGTCGACCACTGCAACGTCGGGCTTGTGGGCGTTCACCTTACGGATCAGGTCCTCGGCGTCGCCTGCTTGGGCCACCACGTCGAAGCCCTTCTCCTCCAGGAGCCGCACCACGCCCTCGCGCAGGAGCACCGAGTCGTCCGCCACGACTACGCGCAAGCCGCGGGCGGTGCCCGCGGCGCCGCGATGCTCTACCCGCATGGGATCCTCGCCCTAACGGTGGTTCCTCGGCCGCGCTCGGAATCCACCTCGAGCCTTCCCTCGAGCACCGCAAGGCGGTCGGCGAGGCCGCGCAGGCCCGTTCCGCGCCCCGGATCGGCGCCGCCGATCCCGTCGTCGGCCACCTCCACCAGGAGGCGCCCGTTCTCGCGCGCCACCTGCACGGTGGCGTGGCTGGCGTCGGCGTACTTGGCCACGTTGGTGAGCGCCTCGGCCACCACGAAGTAGGCCGCCAGCTCCACGGCCTCCGGAAGCCGCTCCCCGGGAAGCTCGCCGAGCTCCACCGGCACGGGCGCGCGATTGGCGAGCGTCTCGAGCGCCGTGCCGAGCCCGCGGTCGCTCAGCACCGCCGGGTGGATGCCGCGCGCCAGCTCGCGCAGCTCCTCGAGCGCCGACTCGAGCTCGTCGCTCGCGCTCGACAGGAGCCGGTCGGCGGCGAGCGGGTCGTCGTTCAGCTTCGAGCGCGCGAGCCTGATGTTCAGTGCCATCGACACGAGCCGCTGCTGGGCGCCGTCGTGCAGGTCGCGCTCGAGCCGGCGCCGCTCCTGCAGGCCGATCTGGAGCATGCGCTCGCGCGAGTTGCGAAGCTCGTCGAGCTTCGCCCGCAGCTCCGCGTCGAGCCGCTCGTTCTCGAGCGCCAGCGCTGCCGCCGCGCCCACGGCCTGGACGTGCTCGCGCGTCTGCGGAAGCGTGCCGTCGTGAACGATTGCGGCGACGCAGTCGCCCTCGCGCTCGACCCTCACCACGTCGCGAGTGGGATCGCCCTCCGGCAGCTCGAACTCGTGTCCGCGCCCGTCGACGAAGCGGCCGCGCTCCGGCAGCCAGAAGACGAGCTCCACCGAGGGATCGTCGAGCGCGTCGGCAAGGGCGTCGCGCAGCCCGCCCGGCCGCGGCGCCTCGCTCAGCCTGGCCATCAGCTCCCCGACGGCGCCGCCCTGGAACATGCGCGCCCGCACGAAGGACGCCACGAACAGGTACGGGACGAGCGCCAGCGGGACGACCGAGATGATGAAGACCACGTCGAGGGCGCTGCCCTCGGAGCCGGCCGTCTGCAGGCCGAGCTGGGCGATCAAGGCGATCATCAGAGCCACGCCCGCGGCGTACGTCGGGGCGTAGAGACGGCGCTCCGGTCGGGTGGCGCGGCGCCAGCGCCGGATCAGGCTGAGCAGCACCGCGACGATAAGACCCAGCCCGACAACGTTGATGACGGATCCCCAGATCCCGACGACGGCGTCGCTGTGCTCGATCAGGAGCACGTTCTCCGGGCAGTTGTCGCACTGCTCTTTGGCGGGATCGAGGAACAGGAACAGCGGCACGATCGCGACCGTGACCACCAGGTAGCCCACGACCACGATGCGCCTGTCGCCCCGCGAGAGGCCGCGGCCGTGCGGCGCGGCCAGCAGCATGTGCACCGCGGTGACGAAGAAGACCGAGCCGAGCAGCGACCCGACCGTGAACAGAACCGGCACGTTCGAGGCGGAGATGAGGCCCACGAACCACGCGAACCCGGTGGCCGCCATCAGCGCACCCACGCTGTTCTCGGGCCGCCGGGCCCACGCGAACAGCCCCGCTCCGATGAAGCCCCAGCCGACGATCAGGGCGACCGCAGCCCAGGCGCCGCGCACGGGCACGTGGTCGCTGGTGACAATGAGGGCGAGGTCGATCAGGCCGAAGATCAGCCCGGCGCCGGCAAGCCCCCAGAGCGCGCGCCGCAGGGATGTCAGAGCAACGCCTCCAGCGCAGCGCCGGAGAGCTCGGACTTGGGGATGAAGCCGCGCACATGGCAACGCTCGCGCACCGGGCCAAGGTCCGCAAGGTCTCGGCTCGAGGTGAGCACGATGGCCGGGGCCGATCCGTTCTCGCTGAGCCGGGCCGCGACCTCCATCCCGTCGATGTCCGGCAGCTGCACGTCGAGCAGCACGACGTCGGGATGCAGCTCGCGCACGGCGATCAACGCCGAGCGGCCGTCCTCGGCCTCGCCGATCACCTCGAAGCCCTCAGACTCGAGCAGCATGCGGGCGCTCGCCCGGAAGCTCGGGTGGTCGTCGACGATGAGGACGGTCCTGGTCATTGCAAGCGCAATTGTGACCGCGGTTGGCCGATCGGCCAATACGGATAGCCGTACTTGGGCAAGCGCCGGGCGGTGCCCGGCGCGCAGCCATGCCCCCTCCTATCATCCGCCCAGTCATGGAGGGCGCCACAGAGCCGGTCGCAGCGCCGCCGTCGGATCTCCCTGCCGAGCTCCGGGGCCCGCCCCCGCCCAGAACGGGAGGGCCGCTCGTGCTGCTGCGCTTCATGCGCCGCCACGGGATGCTGAACGCGAAGTACGGCGGCCTGATCCTGCGGCTGGGGCTGAAGAAGCTGCGCCTCCGCAGCCGCCTGCGCCTCGACGGGCTGGCGTTCGTCGGCCCCGGCTGCAGCCTGGAGGTCGGGAAGCGGGGGACGCTCGAGCTCGGGCGCTGGTCCTGGGTGGGCCACGGCTGCAAGATCCGCAGCCACGAGGGAACGGTCTCGATCGGAGCGAAGTCGGTGCTTGGCCAGGAGTGCACGATCTCCTCGTTCCAGCACGTCTCGATCGGCCGCGAGTGCGTGATCGCGGACCGCGTGATGCTGATCGACTTCGACCACGGCATGGTCGAGGTGGACCGCCCGATCCGGCTCCAGGGGATCTACAAGCGCGACGTGCGCGTGGGGAACAACGTCTGGATCGGCTACGGCGCCTGCATCCTCCGCGGCGTGACCGTGGGCGACAACGCGGTGATAGGGACGAATTCCGTGGTCACGCGGGACGTGCCGGCCAACGCCGTCGTGGCGGGGGTCCCGGCGCGCGTCCTGCGAATGCGCGAAGAGCCCCGCGGGATGCGGTTCGAGTAGGGCCGCCGGGACGCGCTCGGCCATGCCGCTGATCGGGCTGACGCTGCTGGGCGCGGCCCTGCGCTTCGCCACCCTCGACCTGCAGAGCTTCGACTTCGACGAGGCGATCACCGTGGGGCGCGTGCTGGGCGGCTCGTTCGGCCACATGCTCGATGTGATCCCTGCGAGCGAGTCCACGCCGCCGCTCTACTACGCGCTCGCCTGGGTCTGGACGCAGCTGTTTGGCCTCGGCGAGGTCGGCGCGAGGTCGCTTTCCGCGCTGTTCGGCACGGCGCTCGTGCCGGTGGCCTACGGCGCCGCCAGGGAGCTCGGCGGACGCAGGGCGGGCCTGGTGGCCGCGGCGCTCGTCGCCGTGAACCCGCAGCTCATCTTCTACTCGCAAGAGGCGCGTGCATACTCGCTCCTGGCCCTGCTGGCGACGCTGTCGTTCTGGGCCTTCGCCGTCGCGCGGCGCGACTCCGGCGCGCGCAGCCTGGTGCTCTGGGCGCTCGCCTCGGCGGCGGCGCTCCTGACCCACTACTTCGCCGCCTTCCTGGTGATTCCCGAGGCCGTCTGGCTGCTGGCGGTGCGCCGCCCGCGGCTGCCGGCGGCGCTCGCCTCCCTGGCCGTCGCGGCCGTGGGCTGCGCGCTGGTCCCGCTGGCCGCGCGCCAGTCCGACGGGCGAACCGACTGGATCTCGGACTTCTCGCTCGGCGAGCGTCTCCGGGGCGCGGTCAAGATGTCGCTCACCGGCGAGTACGACCCGACCTCCAACTGGCAGCCCGGGCTGCTCGGCCTGGTGCTCGCGGCGGCGCTCGCCGTCGCGATGCGCCGCGCGGACGCTCGCGAGCGGCGCGGCATGGCGCTCGCGCTCGGCCTGGGCGCGCTCACCTTCGCCATCCCGCTGGCGATCGACCTCGCCGCCCGCGAGCTGCTCACGGCGAAGAACGTGATCCTGGTCGTGCCGCTCGTGGCCATCGGGGTGGCGTGCGGGCTCGGGGCGCGGGGCGCGTCGGCCTGGGCGCGGCGTGCCTGCTCTGCGCGGCGTGCCTGGCCATTGCCGTGGCGAGCATGGCGGACCCGCGCCTGCGCCGGCCGGACTACCGCGAGATCGCCGAGACGCTCGGGCGCCCGGCGCCCGGCGTGGGCGTGCTCACTCCCTATCACGGCACAGAGCCGCTGGCGCGCTACATCCCCGGCGCGGCCGCCGCTCCGCCCGAGGGAGTGACGGTGAGCCGGCTCGAGCTCGTACAGCCGCTCGGCCGCGCTGACGGCGACGACCCGGCCAGACCCGACACGCCCCCGCCGCGTCACCGCCCGCCGCCGTCGCGGCGGCGGTGGAGCAGCCGACCGGCCCGCTCGCGTTCGCCGGCGAGCACACGGCCGGCGACCACGCCGCGCTGATGGAGGGCGCTATCCGGAGCGGGCAGCGCGCTGCCCGCTCGCTGATGCGCCGGCCGGCCGCGTGACCTCGCGGTAGACGGCCGCGACCTGGCGGGCGACGTCGGCCCAGTCGAACGTCAGCACGTGCTCGGAGGCCTCGGCCACCAGGCGGTCGCGCAGCTCCGCGTCCGTCAACAGACGCTCCGCCATCGTCGCGAGCGAGCTCGGGTCGCGCGAACGGAAGCGAAGGCCCACGTCCTCGTTCGGCACCACCTCGCGAAGGCCGCCCGTGTCCGCCACCAGGCAGGGGCAGCCCGACGCCATCGCCTCCAGGGCCACGAGCCCGAACGGCTCGTAGATAGACGGCACCACCGTGAGGTCCGCGATGCGGTAGAGCGAGTGCAGCAGGTCGTCGCCGATCCAGCCGAGGAAGCTGCCGTGCTCGTCGAGGCCGAGCCGCGTGGCCTGCTCGCGCAGCTCCGCCTCGGCGGTGCCCGAGCCGGCCACGATGAAGCGCACGTTGCAGACCCGCTCGATCAGCCCCGGGAGCGCCTCGAGCGCCAGCTGGAAGCCCTTCTCGTAGACGAGCCTGCCCACCAGCAGCACGAGCCGCTCGTCCGGCGCGGCGAAGCGCGCGCGCAGCGCGTCGAGGTCGTCCACCGGCACGAGCTCGGAGGGGTCGATCCCGTTCGAGATCACGTTCACGCGGCTCTCCTCGAGCCCGTAGATGTCGGCCACGTGCTCGCGCATGTAGGAGGAGCAGGTGATCAGGCGCTCGGCGCGGTTGGCCATCCAGCGCTCGACCCCGTGGATGTAGGACTGCGGGTGCTTGTCCACCCAACCCTGGTGGCGGCCGTACTCGGTGGCGTGGATCGTCACGACGAGCGGGGCGCGGAAGCGCTTCGCCAGGTGGTCGCCGGCGGAGGCGACGAGCCAGTCGTGGCCGTGGACCACGTCGAAGTCGTAGCGGTCCCCCACCTCGACCCCGGCGGCCAGCATGTCCGAGTTCATGTGCTCGATCCAGGCCACGAACTCGCCGAGGTCCTGCGGGCGCTCCGGCTCTCGCACCCGGTGAACGAGCACGCCGCCCACCTCCTCCTCGGGCGCGTCCTCCTCGCGCCCGCGGGCGAGCACGTCCACGTCGACTCCCTGGGCGGCGAGGTTCTCCGCCAGCTTGCGCACGTGGCGGGCGAGCCCACCCTCGATCAGAGGCGGGTATTCCCAGGACAGGATGAGGACGCGCATCGGGTCTACGGGGTGGTGAGAGGAGCGAGGTCTAGGTGCGGCGCCAGGCCGCGCAGCGACGGCTCCGGGGCGGCCGCGGAGTCTGTCAAAGCGGCGAGGGCGGCGTCGAGGCCCGCCGCGTGGAGCCGCATCCGCTCGAGCGGGTAGTCCGCGGCCAGATCGCGGGTGACCATGAAGGACCAGTCGCTCGCCTGCATAGCGAGCAGCTCGCGAGCGGCGCGCTCGAGCGCCGCGTGAGGAGCCGCGTGCGCCGCCACGGCGGCCACGGTCCGCAGCTCGGCCGCGCGGGCCGCGAACGCCAGCTCCGCGACCGGCGGCGCGTCCCAGGTGGCGAGGTCCTTGCCGTGTCCCCAGGTGGACGCGGCGAGCTCCCGCGGGCCCGGCTCCACCAGCTCGATGCCCTCCGACACCGTGACCAGCCGCACGCCCTGCGCCTCGGCCTCCTCCAGCACGGCGGCCAGCCACGCGGGCCCCTCGTACCACCAGTGTCCGAGCAGCTCGGTGTCGAGGGCGCAGCACACGAGCCCGCCGCGCGCCAGCCGGGCCGCCACCCGGCTCACGAAATCGTGCGCGTGCTCGCGGGCGAGGGCCAGCGCGGCCTCGCGGTCGTACGGGCGCCCGGCGTTGTCCCACGGCTTCAGGTCGTGCACCGTGCGGCGGTGGTAGTCGCGGTACGAGCCGCTCGCCGGATAGCCGCTGCGCTCGTTCCAGACGAGCTGCACCGTTTCCCAGTCGATCGGCACGGCCACCGGTCCCGGCTCGGTCGAGACCGGGGTCAGGTGGTCGAAGCCCGGCACGGCCGTCTGGTCCACGCAGAACGCGCGCACGCCGTGGTCCGCGAGCTCGCGCTCGAGCCCCGGCACGTAGGCGCACTCCGGCAGCCAGAAGCCGCCGCCCCAGGCCGCGAAGCGGTGCAGGTGCGCCGCCGTGCCCGTGGCGAGCTGGAGCCGCAGGCCCGAATCGGTGGCCAGCAGCGGCAGCAGCGCGTGCGTGGCGGCGGAGGTCCACAGCTCCACGCCGCGGAGCTCGCGGAAGGCGCCCACGAGGTCGCGGCCGCGGCGCTCGAAGGCCTCCTCGGCCCAGGTGTAGTCGGCAGCTGCGGCGCGCACCTCGGCGGCCAGCGCCGGCTCGCCGCCGTGCTCGAGCCCGGCGGCGTCCTCGGCGTGGATCGGCGCGCACACCTCGCGCAGGAAGCGCAGGTAGCGCGCGCCCGGCTCGCCGCGCATCGCCTCGAGCTGGTCGCAGAGCACGGGCGTGAGCCCCACGGTCACCGGTACGCCGTCGAGCAGGTCGAGCAGCGGCAGGTACACGCACGCGACCGCCTCCCACAGCCACTCCTCGCCGAAGGGCCAGGTGCCGAAGCCCTCGACGTAGGGCATGTGCGAGTGCAGCACGAGCGCCAGCGCGCCGGGCCGCGCCTCGCCACCGATGCTCACGCCGGCACCGGGCTCGGCCAGCGCCCGGCCTTCAGCGGCGCCAGCAGGCAGGCGAGGACCACCATCGAGCCGATCAGGACGGCGGGGAGCGGTACGAGCGAGAGCATGGCGACGGTGTTGAAGGCGGCGTGGATGG
>DASQER010000161.1:0-4943 GCA_035633575.1 Thermoleophilaceae bacterium | reverse complement strand
GGTAAACGTGGCCTTCCTGCGGATGGACCGCCTGCTCGGCCAGAGCTGCGTGCTCGTGGAGTTCTTCGACACGGCCCGCGTCAACTCGCTCCGCACGCTCCCCTACTTGAAGGGCTGGCACGCCCGCTACGCGGAGCACGGGCTGCGCGTGATCGGCGTGCACTCGCCGGGCTACTCCTTCGGGCGAGATCCCGACGTGCCCCGGCGCGCCATCGAGCGGCTGGAGATCGAGTACGCGGTGGTGCTCGATCCCGACCTCGTGGTCTGGCGCCAGTACGGCAACAAGGGCTGGCCCGGGCGCTACCTCTTCGACCGCACCGGCAAGCTCGCGTTCATCCACTACGGCGAGGGCGAGTACGCGGAGACCGAGCGCGCGATCGGCGAGTGCCTGGAGCTCGCGGTGGAGCCGATGGAGCCGGTGCGGCCCGAGGACGCTCCCGGCGTGCTGCTCGAGCCGCAGACGGCGGACATCGTGCTGCCGGCCGACCGCGAGCGCCTCGAGCTGGTGCGCGACTGGACCGAGGGCGAGGACTGGATCGCCGCGGCGGACGCGGGCGCCGCGGCCGGCTTCAGCTACAGCGCCGGCGGCGCGTACGCGGCGCTGTCGGGGGGCGGAGTGGAGCCCGGCCTCTACGAGGTGGGCGACACGGTCGAGGCGGAGTCGCCGGGGCTCAGGCTGCACGGCGTGCAGTTCACGCCCAAGACGGCCTGAACCCTCGCATCCCGTCGTCCTCGGCCCTCGGCTTGCTCAGCGAGCCTTCGGACCTGCGTCCTCGGCCTGCTCGGCTCAGGCCGCTTGGGTGGGGCGCCAGGGCCTTCCGGCGACGCGACATAGCGGGGCGAGGAGCGAGCCTGGCGAGGACGCAGGGAGCCCGCCGTGCTACGCACGCGGGCGACCGAGGACATGGCCAGGCGACGCTTATCGCGCCGCTAGGGCGCGGCGGATCTCCTTCGGGAGCATGAAGCGCACGTCCTCCTGGACGACCTCGAACTCGGCCACGTCCGTGGTGCCGCGCTCGCGGAAGAAGTCGACGAGCCTCTGAACGAGCTCCTCGGGCGCGCTCGCGCCGGACGAGATGCCGACCGTGCGCTTGCCCTCGAGCCACGCCTCCTCCACCTGGGTCTCGTTGTCGATCAGGTGCGACTCCGCGCCGTGGTCGCGGGCCACCTCCACGAGCCGGTTCGAGTTCGACGAGTTGCGCGAGCCGATCACGAGCACGAGGTCGCACTCGCGGGCCATCTGGCGCACGGCGAGCTGGCGGTTCGTCGTCGCGTAACAGATGTCGTCGGACTTGGGCCCGGTGATGTTCGGGAAGCGCTCGCGCAGGCGGCGGATGATGCGGTCGGTCTCGTCGACGCTGAGCGTCGTCTGGGTGAGGTAGGCGATCCGGTCCGGGTCCGCGAGCTCGAGCCGGTCGACGTCCTCCTCGGTCTCCACGAGCACGAAGTGCTCGGGCGCCTCGCCCATCGTGCCCTCGACCTCCTCGTGGCCCTCGTGGCCGATCAGGACGATCGTGTAGCCCTCGGCCGCGAACTTCTTCGCCTCCACGTGGACCTTGGTCACGAGCGGGCAGGTGGCGTCGATGGTGGTCAGGCGGCGCGACTCCGCGTTCGCGTGTACTGCCGGGGAGACGCCGTGGGCGGAGAACACGACCGTCTCGCCCTCGGGCACCTCGGTCTCCTCCTCGACGAAGACCGCGCCGCGCTCGCGCAGCTGCTCGACAACATGCTTGTTGTGCACGATCTCCTTGCGCACGTACACCGGCGGCCCGTAGAGCTCGAGCGCGCGCTCGACCGTCTGCACGGCGCGATCGACCCCGGCGCAGTACCCGCGCGGGGCGGCGAGCAGCAGCTTCTCGGGGGCAGCGGCCATGGATTGGGAGGCTAGCGAGTCGCTCACAGCCCGCGCAGCAGCTCGTACACGGTCTCACCGACCGCGTCGACGCTGCGCTCGGACACCACCGGGAGGTCGTCGCAGAGCCGGTGCCAGCACGGGAAGTCGAAGTCGATCAGGTCGATCGAGGGCACGCCGTGGCGCACGCCGTGGCGCAGGAACGGGATGTGGTCGTCGAGGATCCCTCCCCGGGTGCGGTCCGGGAAGACCCGTTCCGCGCCCACCCGCCGGGCGGCCGCCCGCAGCCGTGCCCACAGGGGCTCGCTCGAATAGGCCTCGCGCGGGATCGACAGCCGCCTGTCGCCGACGAAGTCGAGCAGGATCATCGCCCGCGCGTCGCGGAGCTCCGGCGCGGCGACCCTGCTGCCGCGCAGCCCGTAGCGCTCGAACTCGCTGTCCGGAACTCCGCGGGGCGCCTCCTCGCCGTCGAGGAAGACGAACTGGACCGTGTGCCGCGGGCGCCTGATGGTGCGGGCCAGCTGCGCCGCCACCGCGGTGCCCGAGGCGCCGTCGTTGGCTCCCACGAAGCCGGGGATGTCCTTCGTGTCGTAGTGGGCGCCCACCACGACGTAGCCGGGCTCGCGGCCGCGCACGGTGCCGATCACGTTGCGAAGGCCGCCCGGCACCTCCTGGTAGCGCCCGCGCGGGACGATCCGCTTCAGCAGCCGCGCCAGCCGGCGCGACTGCGGCGAGCCCGCCGGGCGGGGGCCGAGCTCGACCTGGCGGCGCAGCAGCCGGAAGGCCGCGGCGCCGTCGAATCGGTCCGCCGCCGCGGCCGGCGCCCGCGGGGCGCTGCCGTCGGCCTTCCCGTCCCCCGCGAAGGGCAGGTTGTCCGTCGCCACGAGGGCCACGAGCGTGAGGCCGAGCGCCACCTGTACCGCGAGCACGATTCCCAACAGCTTCACAGGGCGGATTGTCCCGGGTAGGCTCCGTACGTGACGAACCAGGGACACAAGGATCGCCTGAGCGCGATCGACGCGTCGTTCCTGCACCAGGAGAAGCAGGCCTCCCACATGCACGTGGGCGCGCTCGTGATCTTCGACGGGCCGCCGCCCGCGCGCGAGGACTTCTGCGCCCACATCGAGTCGCGCCTGCGGCTCGTGCCGCGCTACCGCCAGAAGCTCGCGTTCCCGCCGCTCGAGGCGGGACGGCCGTTCTGGGTGGACGACCCGAGCTTCAACCTCGACTACCACGTGCGCCACACCGCGCTGCCGAAGCCGGGCAGCGACGAGCAGCTGCGCCAGCTGGTCGGGCGGATCTTCTCCCAGCGGCTCGACCGCTCGAAGCCGCTCTGGGAGCTCTGGATCGTCCAGGGCCTCGAGGGCGGCCGCTTCGCGCTGATCTCGAAGACCCACCACGCGCTCGTGGACGGCGTCGCCGGGGTGGACATCGCGACGATCCTGTTCGACACGTCGCCCGTGCCGGCCGAGCCCGACGGGCATGACGACTGGACGCCGGCGCCCGAGCCCTCCGAGGCGGAGCTGATGGCCGAGGGGGTCATGGGGCTGATCCGCACGCCGATCAGCCTCGCCGGGCGCGCACTCGGCGCCCTCCAGCGGCCCGGCCACACGCTCGAGCAGCTGCGCGAGGCGGCCGAGGGACTCGGCGAGGTGGTGTGGGCGGGGATGAACCCGGCGCCCGACGTGCCGCTCAACGTGCCGATCGGGCCCCATCGGCGCGTGCGCTGGGCGCAGAGCCGCCTGGCCGACTTCAAGGAGATCAAGGACGCGCTCGGCGGGACCGTCAACGACGCCGTGCTGACGGTGGTGGCAGGCGCGCTCGGCCGCTGGCTGCGCGACCGCGGGGTTCGGACCGAGGGCACGGAGCTGCGCGCGCTCGTGCCCGTGTCGATCCGCGCCGAGGACGACCGCGGGTCGCTCGGGAACCGGATCGCGGCAATGCGCGGCCCGCTGCCCGTGTACGTGGACGACCCGGTCGAGCGTCTGCAGGTGGTGCGCCAGGGGATGGGCGAGCTGAAGGAGTCGAAGCAGGCGCTCGGCGCCGAGGTGATCGCGGGGCTCCAGGACTTCGCCCCGCCTACGCTGCTCGCCCAG
Source organism: Thermoleophilaceae bacterium (assembly GCA_035633575.1). Classification (GTDB taxonomy): domain Bacteria; phylum Actinomycetota; class Thermoleophilia; order Solirubrobacterales; family Thermoleophilaceae; genus JACVRW01. The sequence goes on along the minus strand of DASQER010000161.1, from coordinate 995 downwards.
GCTTCGCGGCTGAACTTCTCGACCAGGCTCTTCAACCTGATCGTGACCAACGTGCCCGGCCCTCAGTTCCCGCTCTACCTGCTCGGCCGCGAGATGGAGGAGATCGTCCCGATCGCCTTCCTCCCGGAGAACCACGCGCTCGCGATCGCGATCATGAGCTACAACGGCAAGGTCGACTTCGGGCTGCTCGCCGACTACGACGCGATGCCCGACCTGGACGCCTTCGCCGAGCACCTGGAGGAATCGCTCGCGGAGCTGCTGGCGGCGGCGCGCAAGGCCGGCAAGGCGGCCGCGCGTGCGAACGGGAGCAAGAAGGACGGCACGCCCGGCACGGCCAGGAAGAGGACGCCGGCCTCCTGATGCATCGCCGCCTGGCCCCGCTCGCGGCCCTCGCGGTCGTCGCTCTCGCGCCGTCCGCCGCGCACGCCGTGCCGCCGAGCCCGTTCGGCCATGCCTGCGCGGCGCAGGACGGCGTGCTCTTCTGCCCGACGGCGGTCGACGCGCAGCGAGTGCCGAGCTGGGACGGCGTGCCGCTCGACGTGGACGTGACGCTGCCGCCGACCGGAGACGGGCCCTTCCCCACGATCGTGATGATGCACGGCTGGGGACAGAGCAAGACCGCTTTCGAGTCGCACTCGCCGGCGGGGAGCTACAGCAACGTCTTCTACGCCCAGCAGGGCTACGCCGTCGTGAACTACTCGGCCCGCGGCTTCGGCCGCTCGTGCGGCGCGGCGGACTCGCGCACGAGCCCCGGCTGCGACCGGGGCTGGCTCCACCTGGCGGACCACCGCTACGAGGCGCGCGACACCCAGCACCTGCTCGGCCTGCTCGTGGACCAGGGCGTGGCCAGGGCTGACGCACTCGGAGTGACCGGCATCTCCTACGGTGGCATCCAGAGCCTCAACCTGACCCGCCTGCGCAACCGCGTCCGACTCGAGGACAGCTCCTTCACCCCCTGGGCGAGCCCGAACGGCACGCCGCTCGCGATCGCCGCG
>DASQER010000160.1:0-7235 GCA_035633575.1 Thermoleophilaceae bacterium | reverse complement strand
AAGGCCGCCACGTTCATCAGCAGGTACACGGCCAGGTAGAACGCGGTGGCGCGCACGCCCAGCTCCGTGCCGACCACGACGCCCACGAGCAGGTAGCCGGCCTGCGCGACGCTCGACCAGGCGAGCATGCGCTTGACCGAGCGCTGCGCGATCGCGCCCACGTTCCCGATCACGATCGTCACCGTGGCGAGTACCGCGAGCGCGGGGCCCCAGTCGAGCTGCGAGAGGCCCAGCGCGTGGTCGAACAGGCGGATGAAGATCGCGAATGCCGCGGCCTTGGTGGCCACGGCCATGAAGGTGGTGATCGGGGTGGGGGCGCCCTCGTAGACGTCTGGCGTCCACTGGTGGAAGGGCGCCACGGAGGCCTTGAAGGCGAGGCCGGTGGCGCAGAGCGCGACGCCGGTGAGCAGCAGCGGGTCCGAGGCGCTCAACGTCTCGCTACCGAGCGCCGTCGCGATGGCGTCGAACTCCATCGCGCCCGTGGCGCCGTAGACGAGCGCCAGGCCGTACAGCAGCGTGGCCGACCCCACCGAGCCCACCACCAGGTACTTCAGCCCGGCCTCCAGCGACGTGCGCCGGTGCAGGTGGGTGGCGCAGAGCACGTAGAGCGGGATCGAGAGCAGCTCGAAGCCGATGAAGAGCGTCATCAGGCTCTCGGACTCCGCCAGCACGACCATTCCCGCGATCGAGCCGAGCAGCAGCGAGTGGTACTCGCCGTGCCCGGCCTGCTCGGCGGCGGTCGAGCGCAGCGACAGCGCGATCGTCACGAGGCCGGCCACGTAGACGAGCATCGAGATCCCGAGCGAGAGCGCGTCCACCCCGAGCGCGCCCTCCACGATCGGCGGCCGGTTGCCGGGCTCCCAGATCCAGACCGTCAACCCGATTGCGGCCAGGAGCGAGACCGCGGTGAGGACGGGAACGACGACCCGCCGCGCGAACGGCGAGCTCAGCAGGCCGACCATCAGCACGACCACCGAGCCGCCCGCCAGCGCGAACAGCGGCGAGAGCTCCTTGTAGTCGATCTCCGGGGCCTGGACGGCTGCGAGCAGAGTGCTCATTTGATCACCGAGATTTCAGGGCCGGCGTGCTTCGCCTTGGCGATGCTCTGCTGCGTGCCTTGCTCGGTGCGGTCGACGACGAAGTGCGGATAGAGGCCGAGCGCCACGATCACCGCCACCAGTGGCGCGATCGCGGCGAGGTTGACCCTGTCGATCTCACGCGACTCCACGGCCGGGCCGACGCGGCCGTGCATCGTCCCCTGGAAGAGCCTGATCATGTAGACGGCCGCGAGCACCGCGCCGGCGCTCGCCACGAGTCCGTAGATCAGCTTGTCCTCGAAGGCCCCGAACAGGATGAGGATCTCGCCGACGAAGTTGCCGGAGCCCGGCATCGCGAGCGTTGCGAGCGACACGACCAGGAACAGCGCGGCGAGCACGGGGGCCCTGAACGCCATTCCGCCCAGCTCGGCGAGCGACTCGCTCCCCCGGGCGCGCGCGGCGATCACACCGATGATCAGGAAAAGCGGCACCGTCACGAGCCCGTGGTTAAGCATCTGGAAGAGCGCGCCCTGCGCGCCCTTCTCCTCGAGGGCGAAGATGCCCAGCACGATGAACCCGAGCTGCGCGATCGAGGAGTACGCGAGCACCATCCTCACGTTGTCCTGGGAGAACGCCAGGATCGACCCGTAGAGGATCGAGAAGACCGCGATCACGATGAAGAGCTCCTGCCAGTGCTGCGAGCCCTCCGGCATCACCGGCAGCACGATGCGCAGGAAGCCGTACACGCCGACCTTCGAGAGCACGCCCGAGAGCAGCGCCAGCACCGGGATCGACGTGGACCGGTAGGTCTCGGGCACCCAGCCGTGCAGCGGGAACAGCGGCGCCTTCACGAAGAACGCGAGCGCGAACAGCAGCACGATCCAGTGCTGCGAGCCCTCGGGGATCGAGCGCCGCTGAAGCTCGGCGAGGGAGAACGAGATCTCGCCGCCGTCCGGCGTGGCGAGCACGCCGAGCGCGACCGCGGCCGCCAGCATCAGCAGCGATCCCGACAGCGTGTAGATCGCGAACTTGGTCGTCGCGCGCACGCGCTCGCCGCTGCCCCAGCCGCCGATCAGGAAGTAGAACGGCACCAGCATCAGGTCGAAGAAGACGATGAAGAGCGCCAGGTCCTGCGCCATGAAGGCGCCGAGCACGGCGGTCTCGGCGAGCGCCAAGAAGAAGAAGAAGAGGCGCGGCCGGTCCTGCACGCCAAAGGCGGCGACGAGCGTGCACGGCACCCAGGCGATCGCCGTCAGCGCGATCATGAACAGGTTCACGCCGTCCACGCCCAGCTCGTAGCGGATGCCGAGCTCGGAGATCCACTCGTCGCTCGTGACCCACTGGAGCCCGCCGCCCGAGTCGAAGTCGACGATCATCACGATCGCGTACGCGAGCACCGCGACCGTCCCGGTCAGGACCGCCCAGCGCGCCATCCCGCGCGGCAGGAAAGCGCCGGCAAGCCCGGCGGCGAGCGGCAGGAAGAGGACTATCGACAGGTGGATCGTCACGAGCTCGCGATCAGGAAGTAGAGGGTGAGGGCGGCCACGCCGAGCAGGAGGAAGAGCGCGTACATGCGCAGGTAGCCCGTCTGGATCGCGCGGGCGAACGAGGTGCCCACGCGCACGATGCCCGTGGCGCCGCCCACGATCGTGCCCTGCACGAACTCGGTCTCGATCACGCGCCTGCTGAAGGCTCCGATGGTCGAGACGGGGCGCACGAACATGGCCTCGTACAGCTCGTCGAAGTACCACTTGTTCACGAGGAAGCGGTGCAGCCGCGGCACGCGCTCGCGGATGCGCGCGGCGGTGCCCGGCCTGCGCACGTAGACGAGCCAGGCGAGAGCGATCGCGGCGATCGCGATCACGCCGCCGGCCACGAGGCCCCAGACCTCTGAGCCGGTGGTCGGCGCCGTGTCGTGGAAGCGCGAGTCCTGGAAGCTCGGCTCGAGGAAGTGCTCGAGAGTGTCCGTGACGCCCGGTATCGCCACGATCCCGCCCACGATCGAGAGCAGCGCCAGCGGGCCCATCGCGGCCTTCATCGGCCACGACTGCTCAGCCACGTGGTGCTCCGGGGCCGGGAAGCCCACGTCGGAGTCCTCCGGCTCGCGCGTCATCGGGTTCATCGGCTCGCCGTGGGCCACGTGCCCGGCCTCGAGCTCGCGCGCCTCCGGCACGGGCTCCCCGAAGAAGACGCGGAAGACCATCCGGAAGGCGTAGAACGCGGTCAGGAAGGCCGCCAAGTAGCCGGCGATCGCGAGGATCGCGAACCAGCCGCCGCGGTGGAGGGCGAACGCGATTACCTCGTCCTTGGAGAAGAAGCCGGCGGTGAGCGGGAAGCCCGCGAGCGCCAGCGCGCCCACGGTGAAGGTCACGAACGTGAACGGCATCGCGCGCCGGAGGCCGCCCATGCGGTCCATGTCCTGGACGCCAGCCATCGCGCCGATCACAGAGCCCGCGCCCATGAAGAGCAGCGCCTTGAAGAACGCGTGCGTCATCAGGTGGAAGAGCCCGGCGCCGTACGCGGCGATCGAGACGCCGAGCACCATGTAGCCGATCTGCGAGATCGTGGAGTACGCGATCACGCGCTTCAGGTCTGTCGCCGCCAGCGCCACCGACGCCGCGAACAGGATCGTGGCGGTGCCGACGATCGCCCCTACGTCGGCGGCCGTGGGCGCCAGCTCGAAGAGCGGATGGGTGCGCGCGATCAGGTACACGCCGGCCGTGACCATGGTCGCGGCGTGGATCAGGGCGGAGACCGGGGTGGGGCCCTCCATGGCGTCGGGGAGCCAGGTGTGGAGCGGCAGCTGAGCGGACTTGGCGAACGCGCCCACGAGCAGCAGCAGGCAGATCGCCACGAGCGTGCCCTCGTTCTCGGTGAAGTCGTCGCCCGCGGACTGGAACACCCCGAGGAAGTCGAGCGAGCCGGCCTTGTCCAGGATCAGGAAGGCGGCCACCACCAGGGCCGCGTCGCCGATCACGTTGATCACGAACGCCTTGATGCCGGCGCGCACGGCGGTCTCGCGCCGGTACCAGTACGAGATCAGCAGGTAGGAGGCCGCGCCGACGAACGCCCACCCGATGATCAGGATCACGAAGTTGGCCGCCAGGACCAGCAGCAGCATCGAGAAGACGAAGAGGTTCAGGTAGGCGAAGTAACGCGCGTAGCCGCGGTCGCCGCTCATGTAGGCGACCGAGTAGAGGTGGATCAGGAACGACACGCCCGACACCACCAGGCACATGAACACCGACAGCGGGTCGACGAGGATCGCCAGGTCCGCCGAGAAGTCCGCCGTGGCCGCGTAGGTCCACGCGCTGTCCACCAGCTGGCGCTCCTCCTCGGGATGGTCGAGCAGGTCGAGGAGCGCGCCGATCGAGGCCAGGAACGCCAGGCCGATCGCCGCGGTTCCGATCCAGCCGGGGAGCCGGCCCGGCAGCACGCGCCACCCGAGCGAGACGATCAGCATCCCCGCGAGCGGGAACGCCAGGACGAGCCAGCCGTAGGACGTGGCGCTCATCCGCGCAGCTCGGACATCTCGTCAATGTCGATGGGGAGGCGGTTGCGGTACATCGCGACGATGATCCCGAGGCCGATCACGACCTCACACGCGGCGATCACCATCACGATCAGCGCGAACACCTGGCCGGCCTCGCCGCCGTGCATGCGCGAGAACGCGACCAGCGCGAGGTTGCCCGCGTTCAGCATCAGCTCGAGGCACAGCAGCACCACCAGCGGGTTGCGGCGGCTCATCACGCCGGCGGCCCCGATCGCGAAGATGAAGGCGGAGAGGATGAGGTACCAGGTGATGTTCACGGCCTAGACCCGTACTTCCAGCGTCTCGGTGGGCGGATCGTCCCGCGTGGAGAACTTGCCGGTGCCGACCTCCTCGAGCCCGCGCCGGCGGCGCGCCAGCACGACCGCGCCCACGGCCGCCATGAGCAGCAGGAACGAGGCGGCCTCGAACGGCACCAGGAAGTCCGTCAGCAGCAGCTCGCCGATCCCACCGGGCGAGCCGAAGCCCGGGCCGAGGTCGGCACCGCGCGTGTCGAGCGCCTGCAGGCCGCTCGAGATGAAGGCGATGCACAGCTCCACGGCCACCGCCAGCGCGAACAGCGGCCCGAACACCGCCACCCCGCCGCTCTCCGGCCGCAGGGGCTCGTCGGCGCCGCCGATGTAGGCGACCACGAACAGGTACAGCACCATCACGGCCCCGGCGTAGACGACCACCTGCGCCGCGGCGAGGAACTCGGCGTGCAGCAGCAGGAACAGAACGGCCAGCCCGAGCAGGTGGCCCACCAGCGAGAGGACGCTGTAGAAGGGGTTCTGGAGCAGGACGACGCCGAGCGCCCCGGTGAGGGCGCCGGCCGCGGCGATGAAGAACAGGACCTGCTCGAACCACATGGCGCTGCGGCTACTCGCCCTCGCGCCGAAGCGGGGTGTGCTCGGGCGGGTCGGCGAGCAGCATCTCCTTCGTGAAGATCAGGTCGCTGCGGGTGTAGTCGGCGAGCTCGTAGTCGTTGCCCATCGTGATCGCGTCGAACGGGCAGGCGAGCTCGCAGTAGCCGCAGAAGATGCAGCGCGTCATGTTGATCTCGTAGACCGCGGCGTAGCGCTCGCCGGCGGACACCTGGTTCTCAGGCGTGTTCTCGGCCGCCACCACGCGGATGCACTTCGCCGGGCAGGCCGCCGCGCAGAGCGAGCAGCCGACGCACTTCTCGAGCCCCGTGTCCTCGAAGCGGTGCATCTTGTGGCGGCCGCGGAAGCGCGGGTAGACCGGGGTCTTCTCCTCGGGGTACTGGATCGTGTGATGACCCTCAGCCACCCGGCCGAAGGTCGTGCGCAGCCCGCGAAGGGTCTCGCCGAACACGCGGTACGCGCCGCCGAGGCCGCCCGGCTCAGGGCCGCGCTCCACCTGGACGACGTCCTTCTCCCATGCGAATGGGCTCATCAGGTCACCACCAGGACGATCGCTGTTGCTAGGACATTCAAAGTGGCCAGCGGCAGCAGCACCTTCCAGCCGAACGACATCAGCTGGTCGTAGCGCAGCCGCGGCAGCGAGGCGCGGATCCAGATGAAGAAGATCACGCCCAGCATGAGCTTGAGCATCATCCAGAGCGGGCCGAGCGCATCCGGGCCCGGGCCGTGCCAGCCGCCGAAGAAGCAGGCCGCGGCGATGCCCGAGATGATGATCACCTCGATGTACTCGGCCATGAAGAACGAGCCGAAGCGCATCCCGCCGAACTCGGTGTTGTAGCCCGAGACGATCTCGGCGTCCGCCTCAGGGAGGTCGAAGGGCGCGCGGGCCGTCTCCGCGAAACCGGCCACGAGGAAGATGCAGAAGCCGACGAACTGCGGCAGGACGTACCACATGTTGTCCTGCGACTCGACGATGTCGACGATCGAGAGCGACCCCGCCGTCATCGCCACGCCGAGCAGCGAGAGGCCAAGCGCCACCTCGTAGGAGATCAGCTGCGCAGCCGAGCGCATGGCGCCGAGGAACGAGTACTTCGAGCCCGAGGCCCAGCCGCCGAGCACCATGCCGTAGAACGAGAGCGAGCCGAAGGCGAGGAAGTAGAGGAGGCCGATCGACACGTCGATGCCGTATAGGCCGATGTTCCCGCCCCACGCGTCCTTCGGCCCGAACGGCAGGATTGCCAGCGTCGCGACCGCGGTCACGATCGAGATCACCGGGGCGATGGCCATCATCCACGGCACCGCGGTCTCCGGCGTGGAGCTCTCCTTCGAGAGCAGCTTGAGCACGTCGGCGAACGGCTGGAGCAGGCCGCGCGGGCCCACCCGGTTCGGCCCGATGCGCGACTGGAAGCGGCCGAGCAGCTTGCGCTCGAGCAGCAGGATCAGCGGCACGATCTGGAGCACGAAGGCGAAGATCACGATCGCCTTGACGATCAGGACGAACGTGCTCTCGAGGCCGCCGTCCATCAGGACGCCACCGCCTGCTGCGCCCTGACCTCCACCGGTCCATCCACGAGCGCGGGCGGCGAGAGGAAGACGCTGCCTGCCGGCACGGCGGTGCGCACCACGGCGACGGCGCTCAGGCTATCGCCGTTCACAGAGAGCTCGACCTCGTCGCCGCTCTCCACGCCGAGGCGGCGGGCGTCCTCCACGGAGAGCCAGGCCTTCTCACCGCTGGCGAGGAAGCGCAGCGACGGCGAGTGCTCGATCTCGGAGCCCGCCCAGAGC
>DASQER010000159.1:0-4038 GCA_035633575.1 Thermoleophilaceae bacterium | reverse complement strand
GAGGCCCTCGGCGCCGAGGCGGTGGACTACGCGGGCGCGCGCAAGTGCTGCGGCTTCCCCCTCATCACGATGAACCGCACCACCTCGCTGCGACAGGCGGGCCGCCACCTGGCGGACGCGATCGACGCAGGCGCCGACTGCCTCGTCACGCCCTGCCCGCTCTGCCACCTGAACCTCGACATGCAGCAGCCCGCCGCCCAGAAGTTCGTGGAGCGCGACCTCGGCATCCCCGTGCTGCACCTGCCGCAGATGGTGGGCCTCGCCCTCGGCCTCGAGCCGAAGGAGCTCGGCATGGGCAAGCACGTCGTCCCGACGGACGATGTGCAGCGCAAGGTCGCCGAGCTGGCCGCGGCCTAGAAACGCGAAGCCGAGGGCAGGCCGCCCGCGGCGTCAGGCGGCGCGGGCCGTGCGCAGCAGCCCGCGAACGTTCAGCAGCTCCGCCACCTGGACCGCGTTCGTCGCTGCGCCCTTGCGCAGGTTGTTGCCGACGATCCAGAGGTTGAGACAGCGCTCGTGCGAAGGGTCGCGCCTGATCCGGCCGACCAGCACGTCGTCGCGCCCGGCCGCGTCGAGCGCGGTCGGGTAGAGCCCGTTGGCAGGGTCGTCGATCACCGTGAGCCCGGGCGCGGAGGCGAGCAGCTCGCGGCACTCCTCGGGCGAGAGCGGCTCGCGCGTCTGCACGTTCGCCGAAACGGAGTGTCCGGTGAACACCGGCACGCGCGCGCAGGTGGCGGACACGCCGATGTCGTCGCTGCCGAGGATCTTGGCCGTCTCGCGCATGCACTTGCGCTCCTCGGTCGTGTAGTCGTCGCCGTCCTTGAACGTCTCGACCTGCGGGAGCACGTTGAACGCGATCTGGTGCGGGTACACCACCGGGGCCGGCACCTCCCTCTCCTCGATCAGCGCCTCGGCCTGCCGGTGGAGCTCCTCGACCGCCTTCTGGCCCGTACCGGAGACAGCCTGGTAGCTCGACATCACGACCCGCTCGATGCCGGCCCTCGCGAGGATCGGCCCGAGCGCGACGACCGTCTGCATGGTCGTGCAGTTCGGGTTGGCGACGATGCCCTTGTGGCCGTCGAGCGCCTCGGGGTTCACCTCGGAGACCACCAGCGGCACGTCCTCGTGCATCCGCCACTGCGAGGAGTTGTCGACGACCACGGCGCCCGCGTCGGCGAAGCGCGGCGCCCACTCGGCGCTCACGCCGGAGCCCGCGGAGAAGAGCGTGATGTCGAAGCCCTGGATCGACTCGTCGTTCAGGGGCTGGACCGTGAGGTGCGCGTCGCCCCAGTCGATCGTGCGCCCGGCGGAGCGCTCGGAGGCGAACGGCACGACCTCGTCCGCGGGGAACGTGCGCTCGCGCAGGACGTCGAGCATGGTCGAGCCGACGGCGCCGGTGGCGCCCACCACGGCGACGCGCATGCCCTACGCCACCTTCGGGCGGTGCACGCCCGCCACGTCCTCGGGGAGCACGGCGTCGGCGCCGAGCCCGAACGCGGCGTGCAGCTTCTTCACGGCGGTCTCGACGTGCTCCTCACGCACGACGCAGGAGATCTTGATCGGAGAGGTCGAGATCATCTCGATGTTCACGCCGGCCTCGCCCAGGACGGTGAAGGTCTTGGCCGCCACGCCCGGATGGCTCTTCATTCCCGCGCCGACCACGGAGACCTTCCCCATGTGGTCGTCGGACTGGACGCCGCCGAAGCCGAGCTCGGCACGGAGCGACTCCAGTGACTCGCGCGCGCTCGCCACGTCCTCGCGCGGAACGGTGAACGACATGTCCGCCCGGTGCCCCTCGGACTGAGGCTCGTTCTGGATGATCATGTCCACGTTGATGTTCGCCTCGGCGAGCGCCGTGAGCACGCGCCCGGCGATGCCGGGCTCGTCCGGGAGCCCGGTCAGGGTGATCCGCGCCTCGGCGGTCGAATGGGTCACGGCTGTGACGAGCGGTCGTTCCATGGTCTGCTCCTCGTCCTGGACCACCGTACCGGGTCCATCGTCGAAGCTCGATCGGCAGTGGATGCTCACGCCGTGGTTGCGTGCGTACTCCACCGAGCGCAGCTGGAGCACGCCCGCCCCGCTCGCCGACATCTCCAGCATCTCCTCGAAGGTCACGACCGGGAGCTTGCGCGCCTCGGGGACGATCCGGGGGTCGGCGCTGAAGACGCCCGCAACGTCTGTGTAGATCTCGCACACCCCCGCGCCCAGCGCGGCGGCCAGGGCCACGGCCGTGGTGTCGGAGCCGCCGCGGCCGAGGGTGGTCACGTCGAGCGACTCCTGCGAGACGCCTTGGAATCCGGCGACGAGCACGATCTTGCCGTCCTCGAGCCCGCTGCGGATACGGTGGGCCTTCACCTCGAGGATGCGAGCCTTCGTGTGCCCGCTGTCGGTGACGATGCCGGCCTGCGAGCCGGTGAGGGAGATCGCCTCGTGCCCGAGGTCGTTGATCACCATCGCGGCCAGGGCGCAGGTCACGCGCTCGCCGGTGGAGAGCAGCATGTCCATCTCGCGCGGGTCGGGCCGGTCGGAGACCTCGTACGCGAGCGACACGAGCTCGTCCGTGTGCTTCCCGCGCGCGGACAGGACGGCCACCACGTTGGTGCCCGCCTCCTTGCTGCGCACGATGCGCTCGGCCGCGCGCTTGATGCGCTCGGCGTTGGCGACGGACGTGCCGCCGAACTTCATCACCACCGTGTCGGTGCCGCTCATCGGCATGGCGCCGAACGATAGCCGCGGTGCCCGCGACCCGATCCGGCCGGGTAGCTTTCGCGCCGTGACAGCGGAACCGGCCCGGCGCCGCCTCCTGATCGCAATGATCGCCGCGCTGGCGCTCGCCGCCGCGGTGGCCGGCGTGGTCGTGGGCGCGGAGCACGGCAACGGCGACAGCGCCGCTGACGTGCCGCAACCTGGCCGCGGGGCGCCGGAGGAGCGCGTCTCGTTCCTCGCCAGGATCGTCCCTCCACCACAGCGGCGCGAGGCGCGGCGGCGCGGGCCCGCCGTGCCGCGCAGCGTGGCGGACCTCGCGCGCCGGCTGCCCGTGGAGCGGAAGGTCGCGCAGCTGTTCCTCTTCGGGTTCCGGGGAACCGACCTGACCGCCGAGATCTTCAGGCGCCTGCGCCGGCTCGACCTCGGCGGCATCGTGGTGGCGGGCCCGAACTACACCGACGTGGCGCAGCTCGCGGCGCTGGCCGGCGAGGCGGCGGTGATCGCGCGGGACGAGCGGCAGGTCCCGCCGTGGGTGATGGCGAGCCAGGAGGGCGGCGACCTCAACTCGTTCCCCGACCTCCCGCCGGCCGGCCTGCCGGCGGACTTCGGGTCCGCCGGGGAGGCCGCCGCGGCGGCGCGGGAGTCGGCGGCCACGCTGCGGGGGCTCGGACTGAACGGCGTGCTCGGGCCGGTGGTGGACGTGGGCCTCGAGTCCGGGTCGGCGCTCGGCGCCCGGGTCTACTCCGACGATCCCGCCGAGGTGGCCGCCTACGCGGATGCCACCGTGCGGGCGTATCGCAAGGAGCACGTGTTCAGCGCGGTGAAGCACTTCCCGGGGCTCGGCGCGGCCGACCAGTCGACCGAGGAGGGCCCCGCCACCGTCGGGCTCGGCCTCGATGAGCTGCGCGATCGCGACCTGATCCCCTTCCAGGCCGCGATCGAGGCGGGCGTCCCCGCCGTGGTGATCGGCCACGCGCTCTACTCGTTCAACGACTTCACCGTGCCCGCCTCGCTGTCGAACGAGGTCGCCTCGGGCCTGCTGCGCCGGGAGCTCCGCTTCAAGGGGGTGGCCATCACCGACGACCTCGCCGACCCCGCGATCAGGACCATCCACAGCGTGCCCGACGCGGCGGTGCAGGCCGTGCGCGCGGGGGCCGACATGCTCTACGTCTCCGGCAGCGCGGGCGACCAGGAGTCGGCCTACGTGGCCGTTCTGCGCGCGGTCCGACGCGGTCAGATCCCGCGCCGGCGCCTGGACCAGGCCGTCGGCCGCATCCTGCTTGCGAAGCAGGACTACGACCTGATCCGCTGAGGCTCCAGCTCGACCCGGTTGTC
>DASQER010000158.1:0-7581 GCA_035633575.1 Thermoleophilaceae bacterium | reverse complement strand
GAGCAACGGCACGGCTTTGGTTGCTGCCTTTGTCTTTTCCATGTGGGATTTCAGCAATGATGCGGTGTTCCACACCGTGAACGGGGCGTTCTGGTACCGTGAGGCGGGCGCATGCTTTGGCGTGCCGAGCGGCAATGTCTACGGCTGGCTGCTGGTCACCTTCATCGCTTTTTCAGGTGTCAGCCTGGTCTTGAAGGCGAGAACTATGGATTGGCCTCGGCTCGCGGCCGACCTGTTGCGGTGATCCGGGCGGGCACGGGGCCCGCCCCCCGTCAGAAGACGACCACCTGGAAGCCGCCGCTGACCTGCTGATAGTAGGTCCGGCCGCACTGCCGGTAGGCGACGCCCCCGCGCATGTACGTCGTGCAGCCGCCGGGCAGCGTCGTGATGATCGCCCCGGGCGGCGCGTCGATCACCTGGTACTGCACCGACCCGCCGTAGGAGACGCGCGAGTAGTACGCGCCGCCGTAGTAGTGGTTGAGGCTTGAGCCTCGAGCTATGAGTCTTGAGTTGGGGGGCTTCGATGCCACCGCCCGGAGATTACGCGGTGGGATCGCGCGCGGCAACTGTCAGGCCTGACAGTGGCACCGCCCCGACTGGCAGGCGAGAATACCGTGGCTTGACCACCTTGCCGCGTTCCTGCGCTCCCGCCCTCGCCGCGGCCCTCCTGGCCGCCTGCTTCGGCGCGCCTTCGACGGCGCGCGCCGACGACGCGCGGGGCCGCACGTTCCTCGTGCTGGAGACGAACACCACGCGGCCGGGGTTCCAGGAATACGCCGAGGGCCTGCGCGACGTCCTCACGGGCTCGGATCCGGCACGGGCGACCCTGGCGATCGAGGACCTCGAGATCACCGACGAGCCGCACGCCGCGCAGTTCGCGCGCGCGCGGACCTGGCTCGGGGCCAAGTACCGCGGCCGCGCGATCGAAGGGGTCTTCTCGACCTCCGCGGTCCCGGTCGACATCGTGGTCGCGCTGCGGGACGAGCTGTGGCCCGGCAAGCCGATCAGCATCGCGGGCGGGAGCTCGGTCGGCGCGCCCGGCCTCCACGCGCAGCCGTTCGGGCGCGGCTTCGACGGGGCGGTGGCCGCGACGCGCTCGATGTTCCCACGCACGCGGCGCATCGTGTTCGTCGGGGGCGCGAGCTACGGCGACGTGATGGGCCAGCAGGCGCTCGAGCCGCTGCGCCGGACGGCCTCCGCGAGCGGCCTCGCCGTCGAGACGCTCGAAGGCCTGAGCCTGACCGAGCTCGAGCAGCGCGTCTCCACCCTGCCGCCGGATGCGGTCGTCTTCTTCTCGGTGGTCAACCGCGACCGCACCGGTACGCGTTTCCGCCCGCGCGACGTGCTCGACCTGCTCGCGGCCTCGGCCAACCGCCCGATCTTCGGCTTCGCGACCACCTACCTGCGCCACGGGATCGTGGGCGGCGACCTCGTGGACCTGCGCGAGGTGGGCCGCGCCTGCGCGGAGCAGATGCAGCAGCTGCTCGCGACCGGCCGCGCGCGCCCGCCGACGGATCTCGGCTCGCGGCTGGCCTTCGATCACGACCAGCTGCGGCGCTGGGGCGTCCGGGAGAGCCATCTGCCGTCAGGCGCCGACGTGCTGTTCCGGCCGCCCACGCTGTGGCAGTCGCACCGCGAGGAGGTGCTGGCCGGCCTCGCGGCGTCGCTGCTGCAGAGCGCCTTCATCGGCTGGCTGTTCGTCGAGAGCCGGAAGCGCCGCCGCGCCGAGGACCGCCTGCACGCGCTCAGCCGAAGCCTGATGCGCGCGCAGGAGGGCGAGCGCGCGCGGCTGTCGCGCGAGCTGCACGACGACGTCAACCAGCGGCTGGCCCTGCTCGCGATCGGCTTCGACGCCTTCGCGTCCGGGGGGGACCTGGCCGACTCGATGCGCGAGCGCGCCCGCGCGCTCGCCGAGGAGTCCCGCCGGCTTGGCTCCGACCTGCACGGCCTCGCGCGCCGGCTGCGGCCGCCGCAGCTCGACTCGAGCGGGCTGCCGTCCGCGCTGCGGGCGCTCGGGGCGCAGGTGCAGGCGGCCTCGCTCATCGAGATCGAGGTCGCGACGCGCGACTGGCCGGGCGAGCTGCCCGCCGACGTCGCAATCGTCTTCTACCGGGTGGCCCAGGAGGCGCTGCATAACGTGGTCAAGCACAGCCGGGCGACCCGAGCGCGCGTCGCGCTCCACGGCTCGCGTCGCCTGCTCGTGCTCGACGTGCACGACGACGGCCTCGGCATCGAGCAGCCACGCGAGGGGCTGGGCCTCGTGGGCATGCGCGAGCGCCTGGCGCTGCTCGGCGGGCACCTCCACCTCAGCGCGCCGTCGGGCGAGGGGACGCACGTCGTCGCCCACGTGCCGCTGCCGCTGCGCCTCCTGCCGCCCGAAGAAACCGAGGAGCCTGCCGATGTCCCGCCTGCGCGTCCTGCTCGCTGACGACCACACCCTGCTGCTCGAGGCGTTCAAGGGGCTGCTCGCGCCGCACTTCGACGTGGTCGGGGCCGTCGGCGACGGGCAGGCGCTCCTCGAGGCCGCCGAGGAGCTGCGGCCGGACGTGGTCATCGCCGACATCTCGATGCCGCGCCTGAACGGGATCGAGGCCCTGCGCGCGCTCCGCAAGAGCCGGCCCGGGACCCGCGTCGTCTTCCTCACGGTGAACGAGGAGCCCGAGACCGCGGCCGAAGCCTTTCGCTCCGGAGCCCTCGGCTACCTGCTGAAGAACGCGACCGGCATGGAGCTCGTCGAGGCGGTGCACGCGGTGATGCGCGGCCGGCGCTATCTCTCGCGGGCGATCGCCGGCGGTGACCCCGAGTCCCTGCCGATCCCGGCCGCGCACGAGCTGGCGGGCGAAGTCGACGCCGTCGAGCGGATGAGCGAGCGCGAGCGCGAGGTCGTGCGGCTGATCGCCTCGGGGCTCTCGATGCCGATGGTGGCCGAGCAGCTCGGCATCACCGCGCGCACGGTCGCCTTCCACAAGTACCGGGCGATGGAGAAGCTCGGCGCGAAGAGCCACACCCAGCTGGTGCGGCTCGCGATCCGGCACCACCTCGGCTGAGCGCGGCTCGGCGACCCGCGCGTTCGGCTCGTCCCTGGAGGGACTGTCAAGCCTGACAGTTGTCCGCCCGCACCGACGGTCCTACCTTCCCCGTACGCGAGGAGAGCGAGGGATGAACGACGGACGTCCGACACCGACGAGCGCGCGGCGCGCGCTCGCCTTCGCGCTGCTCGCCCTCGCGGCGGGGGCGCCCGGCGCGCACGCCCAGTCCGGACGCCTGTTCCTGAGCGTCCCGTACGACTCGAACCTCGCGATCCTCACCTACAACGGCGTGCGCTCCAACACGTGGCTCGACGAGGCGCTCGTCGTGCCCACGAGCGAGTCGCGCAGCCAGACCGAGAGCCTCGTCTACTCGCGCATCATGAACGTGTTCGGCCGCACCGGCGGGCCGGGCATCTCGATCCCGTACTCCAGCCTGCTGTCCTACGACAAGACGACGGGTCTCGTGCAGCAGGACGCGAGCGCCGTCGCCGACCCCGCGCTCACCTTCGACGTGAACCTCTTCGGCGCCCCGGCGCTCGACGCCGAGCAGTTCAAGACGTTCGTCCCGCGCACCTACTGCGGCATCCACCTGACGCTCGGCACCCCGTGGGGCAGCTACGACCCGGTCAGCGCGACGAACATCGGCGGCAACCGCTGGACGTACAAGGCGCTCCTCAACTACAGCATCACGTGGGACCAGGGCGCGTCCTGGGTCGATTTCTACCCGAGCGTCCGCTTCTTCGGCGACAACGACGAGTACCAGCGCGACCGCACGCTGTCCCAGTCGCCGATCTACGGCCTCGAGGCCCACTACAGCCGCACCGTCGCGAAGCGCACCTGGCTGAGCGGCGGGCTGATCGGCAGCGCGGGCGGCAGGGTCGAGGTCGACGGCCAGCCGCCCGGCGACGCGCAGCAGGCGCTCAAGCTCGCGCTCGGCGCGGGCTTCCCGACCTGGCCGGGCGGGACCGGCATCCTCGCCTACAGCCACACGGTCGCGCGCTCGGAGGGATCACCGCGCGCCGACACGTTCATGATCCAGCTGATCCACAAGTTCTGACGGCGGGAGACGGTGATGCCCCACGCATTCAATCCGTTCCGCCTGGAGCCCGACGGCTCGCTCTGCCCCGACGGCTCCGACACCGTGGTGCCCGCAAGTCCACCCAGCTCGAACGGCCGGCTGGTGGTGCCACCCGTTCCGGGGCTGCTACGTGCTCGAGGAGGCGCAGTTCGCGAACCCGTTCCAACTCTCGGGCGGCGTCACCGTTACGGTGTTCCGGGCGGTGGCACAATGCCCGGCGGTTCCGGTTTCCACGCAAGGGTGATGATCACGATGAAGAGTCTCGTCCGCGTGCGGGCGCTCGTCGCGCCCGCGTTTCTGGGAGCGCTCGTCGCGTCCGCGACGGCGCAGGAGACGCCGTTCCCGCAGGAGATCACGGTCCCCGAGGCCAAGATCGTCGTCTACCAGCCGCAGCCGGAGAAGCTCGCCGGCAACGTGCTCACGGGGCGCGCGGCCATGTCGCTCGTACCCACAGGCAAGGCCGAGCCGATCTTCGGCGCCTTCTGGTTCACGTCCGTGATCGACACCGACGCGGAGAGCCGCACGGTGCTCATCCGCGACATCAAGGTCACGAGGGCGCGCTGGCCCGACTCGAAGGCCGAGGACGAGCGGCGCTTCACACAGGTCGTCGAAGCCGCGGCCGCGAAGTCCGGCCTGACGATATCGACCGACCGGCTCGCCGCGAGCCTGAAGAGCGCAGAGCGCGAGCAGGAGAGCCTCGCCGCGCTCAAGAACGACCCGCCGAAGATCGTCTTCGCGAACGAGCTCGCGGTGCTGCTGCTCTACGACGGCCAGCCTGTCTGGGGCGACGTCGAGACGAGCCCCTACGAGCGCGCGCTCAACACGCCGTACGTGGTGGTGCGCGAGAAGCACGCGAAGACCAGCTGGCTGAGCAGCGGCCAGCTCTGGTACACGTCCGGGGACCCGCTCTCCGGCTGGCAGCCGGCCACGAACCCGCCCGCCGACCTCGTCAAGATGCTGCCCAAGCCCGAGTCGGACGACCCCGTGCCGGCGAGGCCGCCCCGGATCGTGGTCGCGACCGAGCCGACGGAGCTGATCGTCACGGACGGCGAGCCGAAGTGGAAGTCGGTCTCCGCGGGCGAGCTGCTCTACGTCGAGAACACCGAGACCCCGTGGCTGCGCGAGGTGGCGTCGGGGCAGATGTACGTGCTGCTGTCCGGGCGCTGGTTCCGCGCGAAGGCGTCGGACGGCCCGTGGGCCTTCGTCCGCCCGGACCAGCTGCCCGAGGCGTTCAAGAAGATCCCGCCGGGCTCGGACATCTCCGGCGTGCGCGTCTCGGTCGCCGGCACCGGGGAAGCCGAGGACGCCCTGCTCGACGGCGCAATCCCGCAGACGACCGCGGTCAAGCGCAGCGAGGCGAGGTTCGAGGCGCAGTACCAGGGCGAGCCGAAGTTCGAGCCGATCCCGGGCACGAGCGTGAAGAACGCCGTCAACACGCCGGCCCAGGTCCTGCAGGTGGGCGACAGGTACTACGCGGTCGACAACGGCGTGTGGTTCGTCTCGTCGAGCGCGAAGGGCCCGTGGGCGGTGGCGGACACAGTGCCCGAGGACGAGATCCAGAAGATCCCGGCCTCCTCGCCGACCTACAACGTCACCCACGTGCACGTGTACCAGTCGACGCCCGAGGTCGTGTACGTGGGCTACACGCCGGGCTACCGCTGGGCGTTCCCGTACTACGGCGTGCCCGTGTACGGGACGGGCTACTACTACCCGCGCTACCCCGGCTATTACTACCCTCGCCCCGCCACGTTCGGCTTCCACGTGGGCTACAACCCGTGGACCGGCTGGAACTTCGGCATGAGCTGGAACGTGGGCTTCATGCACTTCGGCATGCGCTGGGGCGGCGGCTACGGCGGCAACTACCGCCCCGGCTACGGCTGCGGCGGCTGGTACGGCGGCTACCGCCCCGGCTGGGGCGGCTACCGCGGCGGGCACAACACGATCAACGTCGGCTCGATCAACATCGGCAACAACATCAACTACGGCAACCGCACGCGGGTCGCGAACAACATCCGCAACAACCCGAGCTTCAACCGGCAGAACGTCAGCCGCGACAACATCTATAACCGCGCGGAGAACCGCGCGCGCAACGCGGACCGCGCGACAGTGCAGCGGAACGTCCAACAGGCGCGCTCGAACCGCGGCCTGAACAACGACGTGCTGGCCGACCGCAACGGCAACGTCGTGCGCAAGACGCCCTCCGGTTGGGAGGCGCGCGACGGCAACAAGTGGCAGAACATCGACAAGGACGCGGCGCGCCAGAAGGCGCAGGGTGTCGACCGCGGCCAGGTCCAGCAGCGGGCGCAGAACGTCGACCGGGACGCGGCGCGCCAGCGCGCGCAGCAGGTGGACCGCAGCCAGGTGCAGCAGGACTGGCAGAACCGCCAGCGCGGCCGCGAGCGCGAGACGGCGCAGCGCCAGGTGCCGCGCAGCGCGCCGCAGCAGCGCTCGCAACCGCGGTCGCGGCCGTCCGGCGGCGGGGCGCGCTCCCGCCGCTAGCGACAACTCGGGACCGACGCCCCGGCGAATGCGCCCGGCGGCCTGCGAGCCGCCGGGCGCATTCGCGGCGAGGGCGCGCTCCAGCCCGCGCTGGCCTCCTGGCCGGCGCCGCGGCCGAGCGGGGCCGAACGCCCCGCCCGCCCCTCAGACGATCCGGCTCCGGACGGCCCAGCGGACGAGCTCGGCCGAGCTGCGGATGCCGAGGCTCCCCATGATCCGGTACTTGTGGAAGGCCACAGTACGCGGCGTGATCCCGAGGATCGCGGCGACTTCCTTCATGGCCTTGCCCTCGGCGAGGAGCTGCAGCACCTCCCGCTCGCGCGGCGTGAGCTGCTCGGCGGGGCGCGCGCTCGCCACGGGCACGGGCAGCGCGTCGATGTCGCCTCGGGCGATGAGCGTCGTCAGGTAGCGTTTCCCCCGCAGCGCCGCCCGAACCGCCTCGCCGAGCTCGGTCGCGGTCGAGGACTTGAGCACCCAGCCCGACGCGCCCAGGCGGAAGGCCTCGGCCGCCAGCTGCGGCTGCGGGTCCTCGTTCACGGTCAGGAAGACGATCCCCGCGGCCCACCGGCTGATGCTCGTGGCCGCCCTGGTGGCCGCCCTTGGCGTCGGCATCGGCTTCGGCCTCTACCCGGTCGGCTTCGGCCTCTACACGGCTTGGCACACCGCCGGCCTCGACCCGGCGGAGGCCCTCCGCCGGGAGTGAAAGGCAAGGGACGTGCCTCCACTCGACACCGTAGCGGGGGCGCTCGTCGCCGTCGGAGGAGCCGGCCGCAGCGAGCGCGGAGCCCGACCGAACGGGGCCGGCCGGCAGATACCGCCCGTGGGCGGGGCCTTTGGCGCGCACCTTCGCCGTGGACGTCCTCCGCCGTCCCTCCTGCCAGGGACGCATGCGGCTGCTCGCGGTGATCAAGGAGCCCGCGGGAGGGTCATGCATGCCAGCGGGTAAGGGCGACTGCGGATGGAAGGGATCATGGG
>DASQER010000157.1:0-8974 GCA_035633575.1 Thermoleophilaceae bacterium | reverse complement strand
TAGCCGCGCCCGCGGCCGCGCGCGGTGACGAGGACGCCGCGGTCGATCGGCCACGTGACCGTCCCGCCGTCGGGCTCGATCCGGTACTCCGGCCTGTGGAAGCGCAGCAGCACGAACGGCCGCGTCAGGAACACGACCTCGCGCGAGTCCTCGCCGTAGAGGACCCTCAGGAGGCCGAGCGAGAAGCGCGACAGGAAGCGCCAGTACGTGCGCGCGAGGCGCTCCAGGTACTCGGGCGACCAGATGCGCTCGAGCTCCGAGCGCGGCAGTGTGACCTCGGCCACCTGCTTGCTCCCGACGGCGCCGTCCTCCGAATAGCCGGACTGCGGGACGTGCACGATCTTCACGCGCGCCCGCGCGCGGCGGCGGCGCTCGACCAGGCGGCGGGGGTCGCGCGGCCTCACAGCAGCTCCACCTCCACACGCTCCCCCTCGGCCGCCTCGCCCTCGCCCGGGGCGATCAGCGCGAGCGCGTCCGCGCCGAGCATGGAGGTGAGGATGTGCGAGCCCTGCTCGCCGGTGGGGGTGGCGAGCAGGCCGCCCTCGCCGTGGCGCAGCCGTACCCTCACCGCCTGCTCGCGCTGAGGGTTCCGGCGGATGGGCGCCTCCAGCGCCGCGACCGCGCGCCGCGCCTCCGGGGGCGCGCCCTGGAGCGCCGCCAGGGCTGGGCGCGCGAAGAGCTGGAAGGTGACCATCGCCGATACGGGATTGCCGGGCAGGCCGAACGCGAGCGTACCGTCGCGCGCGCCGAACCAGGTGGGCTTGCCCGGGCGCAGGCTCACTCCCCAGAAGCGCTCCTCGACCCCGAGCCGGCGCAGCGCCTCCTTCACGTGGTCGTGCGGCCCGACCGACACGCCGCCCGACACGATCACCACGTCGGCCGCGTCGAGCGCCTCGCCGAGGGCGGCCCGCGTGCCGTCGGCGCTGTCGGGCACGGTCTCGCGCACGGCGAGCGCGGCGCCCGCGCGCTCCACCTGCGCCGCGAGGGCGAAGCCGTTCGAGCTGTAGATCGCGCCCGGGCCGAGCTCCTCGCCCGGCGGCGTCAGCTCGTCGCCCGTGACCAGCACCGCCACCCGCGGCCGCAACGCGCAGCGGACCGAGGGCCGCCCCACGGAGGCTGCCACGCCGAGCTCGGCCGGGCCGAGGACCGTGCCTGCGCGCAGCACGACCTCGCCGGCCCGCACGTCCTCGCCGGCGCGGCGGATGTTCTCGCCCGGCGAGACGGCCGGAACGCGCACCCGATCGGGGCCGGGGCCCGCGTCCGCCCGCTCGAGAGGGACCACCGCGTCGGCGCCGCGCGGGACGGCCGCTCCGGTCGAGATCCTGACCGCCGAGCCCGGCCGCACCTCCTCGGACGACGGGTGGCCCGCGCGCGCTTCGCCGGTCACGTCGAGCTCCGTCTCCGGCCCGGCGATCAGCGCGTAGCCGTCCATTCCGGAGCTGTCGAAGGGCGGCACGTCAATCGCGCTTTTCACGTCCTCGGCGAGCACGCGGCCGAGCGAGTCGGCCAGCGGGACGTCCTCGTCCCCGAGGCGGGTGACGGCCTCCAGCACGCGCCGGCGCGCCTCCTCGATCGAGATCAGCTTGCTCACGCGGGCAATCTTCTCCGAAATTCGGCCCCGGTCCGCCGTTTCCGGGGGTACGATTGACGGTGCCGCCAAGGAATTCCGGTGCCGAAACTGATCGATGCCTCATGACAACCATCCGGGGCCCGCTTGCGCGCCTCGACCGCTCGCGGGACGAGCTGGCCAAGGCCTGGCTCGTCCGCCTCATCGAGCGCGCGTCGCTCGACGAGATCCGTGAGCTGCCCACCGAGCGGATCGCGCGCGAGCTGCCCGAGCTGATCAGCGACCTCGTCCGCGCGGTCTCGGAGGTCGACGGCGACCCCTACGACCTGTCCAAGGAGCAGGCCGAGCGCGCCGCCTCGTTGGCGACCCTCCGCGGCGGCGGCCGCGACGTGCAGGCAGCCGACGTGGCCCGCGACGTCGCCGCGCTCCAGAGCGTGCTGGTGCGCGCGCTGCGCGAGGAGATCGGGGAGAGCGACCCAGAGGGCTTCGCGGACGCCGTCGAGCAGCTCGTGGAGGCCACCGGGGGAATCCAGGCCGCGGCCGTGGAGGCGCTCGTGCAGTCGCGCTCGCGCGAGCTCGAGTCCCAGGCCAACACCGACCCGCTCACCGGCCTCGGCAACCTGCGCGCGCTCCAGCGGCAGATGGCGAACCTGCTCGACGTGCACAAGCGCTACCGGCACCCGTTCGGCGTGCTGCTGATGGACATCGACGGGCTCAAGCGCATCAACGACTCCCACGGCCACCAGGCCGGCGACCGGGTGCTGATGCAGGTGGCGATGTCGCTGCGCCGCTCGATCCGGTCGGTGGACACCGCGGCCCGCATCGGCGGCGACGAGTTCTGCGTGCTGCTTCCCCAGCAGGACCTGAAGAGCGCCGCGAAGCTGGCCGCGCGCCTCGCGACGGCGGTGGAGGAGGAGGTGGCCACACCGGGCGACCCGCCGGTGACCATCTCGATCGGCGTGGCGGCCTCGCCCGAGCACGGCGACGACGCCGAGGCGCTGGTCGACACCGCGGACCGCGCCATGTACCGGGCCAAGGCGGCGGGCGAGGGCATAGCGCTCGGCGACCCCCCGGGCACTCAGGGTGTGACGGCGGAGGAAGCGACGACCTAGGGCTTACTCGATCAGGCCGTGGCGGATGCCGATGGCCACGGCCTGCGTGCGCGTGGAGGCCTCGAGCTTCGCGAGGATCCGCTTCGTGTGCGTGCGGATCGTCTCCGTCGAGAGCCCGAGCTTCTCGGCGACCGCGTCGGTCTGCATCCCGTCGGCCAGCATCTGCAGGATCTCGCGCTGGCGCGGGCTGAGGGTGCGGTCGCCCTCGTCGCGCACGATCGTCGACGAGAGGCCGGGATCGACGTAGAACTCGCCTGCCCGCGCCGCTTCGATGGCGCGCACGAGGTCCTCGGAGGGGGAGTCCTTGCGGACGTAGCCCTTCACGCCGGCCTTGAGCGCCTCGCTTAGGAGGCGCGCGCCGCCGTCTGACGTGAACACGACGATCGGCGCCTTCACCTGGCTCTGGAGGCGGCCGACGATCTCGCCCATGTCCACGCCCGCGCGCCACGGGTCGATGATCACGACGTCCGGGCTCTCCTTCTTGGCGACGTCGCCGACCTGGTCGAGCGACTCCGCGTCGGCGATCGCCACGTCGTCGAAGGCCTGCTCGAGGACGGCCCGGACTCCGGCGCGCACCACCGGATGGTCGTCGACGATCAGGCAGCGAGGCGAGTGGTTCGCGCCGGAGGGCATCGGCCCAGCATAACCTCGATTGCGCAAGGTGTCCCCTGCGCGGAGGATGGCCCCGTCAGGGACGCGGCAGGCGCCGAAGGATCTCCTGCGTGACGGCGCCGGCGATGCGCACGCCCGTGGCGGCCACGGTCGCGGCGGTGCGCACGACGCTCGCCACCGGGTCCGCGGCGGTCCGCTCGGGCGGCGGGCCCGGCGGCGCGGCCGCGGGCGGCTTCGCTGTGCGCGGGTTCGCTGTGCGCGGCTTCGCTGTGCGCGGCTTCGCGGGCCTGCCTGCCGAGTCCCGCTTCGCGCTGCGCTTTCCGGGGCGCGAGTGGGGCAGGTTTCCGAGCACTCCTCCGTCGTCGGGCATGGGCCAGGAGTCTAGTACCCCCAAGTTGGGTACAAGGCCAGGTGTACCCTGGTCGATAAAGTCGGGTACCAATCAACTGGTTGACTGGCTAGTCGGCGGAAATTCCGCTTCAGGCCGCTTGACTTCACTATCTGTAGCGTTAGTGTGTACAACGATCGTTTGACCTGGGCCCGGCGCCCTTGCGCTAGGTCCTGCGCGCCGCAAGGAAAAGGATGTCTGTAGCCGATCTGCAAGAGCTTGAGGAGGTAAAGCTCCTCGTCGTCAAGGGCCAGGCGACCGGTGTGCTGACCTATGCCGAGGTCGCCACCGCGCTCGCCGAGGTCGAGCTTGACGAGGGCGACATCGAGGAGCTGCACGGCTACTTCGAGAAGTCCGAGATCGAGCTGGTCGAGGACGACCCGACGCACGCGGCCCCCGTGGTCGAGCGCGCGGTCGATCGCCGCAGCCGGCGCAAGAAGGCGACGATCGATCTCAAGCCGGACATGACCACCGACTCCCTTCAGCTGTTCCTGAAGGACATCGGCAAGGTCAGGCTGCTCACCGCGCAGGAGGAGGTCGATCTCGCCAAGCGCATCGAGCGCGGCGACCTCGAAGCGAAGCAGAAGATGGTGGAGTCGAACCTCCGCCTCGTCGTCTCGATCGCCAAGAACTACCGCAACCAGGGGCTCCCCTTCCTCGACCTGATCCAGGAGGGCACGCTCGGCCTCGTCCGCGCCGCGGAGAAGTTCGACTACCGCAAGGGCTTCAAGTTCTCGACCTACGCCACCTGGTGGATCCGCCAGGCGATCGCACGCGCGCTCGCGGACAAGGCCCGCACGATCCGCATCCCCGTGCACGTGGTCGAGAAGCTCAACAAGATCGGCCGCGCCGAGCGCAAGCTCGTGACCGAACTCGGGCGCGAGCCCACCCCGGAGGAGATCGCCGAGCACACCGGCATCGAGCCCGACGAGGTCGAGTCGATCAAGCGCTCCGCGCAGGCGCCGGTCTCCCTGGAGAAGCCGGTCGGCGACGAGGAGGAGTCCGAGTTCGGCCAGTTCATCGCCGACGAGCGCGCGGAATCCCCCTACGAGCGGGCCGCGGAGATCCTCACCAAGGAGGCGCTCCGCGAGGCGCTCGAGAACCTCTCCTACCGCGAGCGGCGCGTGCTCGAGCTGCGCTACGGGCTCGGCGGCGAGCACCCGCGCACGCTCGACGAGGTGGGCCGCACGTTCAACGTCACGCGCGAGCGCATCCGCCAGATCGAGAACCAGTCGCTCAAGAAGCTGCAGTCGCTCGCGGAGGCGCAGAAGCTCCGCGACGTCGCCTGAGCGCCTGAAGCCTCGCTGAGGCTCGTCCAGTCGGGCGCCCAGGTCTCAAGCCGTGGGCCGGAATGTCGATGGACGTTCTATGTTCGACGTCGACGCTGCCCTCATGGCCGTTATCGAGACGGAGGGCTCCGACCTCCATCTCAAGGTCCCCGCTCGGCCCATCATCCGCCGCTACGGCAAGCTCGTGCCCATCGAGGGCTCCGAGCCGCTGCGCCCGGAGGACACCGAGGCGACCCTCTTCCACATGCTCACGGACGAGGCGAAGCTCGAGGCCTTCCGCTCCGAGCGCGAGGTGGACTTCTCCTACTCGGTGCCGGGCGTGGCCCGCTTCCGCGTGAACGCGTTCGTCCAGCGCGGGTCGGTCTCGCTCGTCTGCCGCGCGATCCCGTTCGAGATCAAGACCGTGAGCGAGCTGCTCCTGCCGCCGGTGATCACTGAGATCGCCGACGAGGAGCGCGGCCTGATCCTGCTCACCGGCACGACCGGCTCGGGCAAGTCGACCACGCTCGCGGCGATGATCGACCACATCAACTCGGACTACGCGAAGCACATCGTCACGATCGAGGACCCGGTCGAGTTCCTCCACCGCGACAAGAACTCGATCATCAACCAGCGCGAGGTCGGCGAGGACACCGCCTCATTCGCCCGCGCCCTGCGCCGCGTGCTGCGCCAGGACCCGGACGTGATCCTGGTCGGCGAGATGCGCGACGAGGAGACGGTTCGCACCGCCCTCTCGGCTGCCGAGACCGGCCACCTCGTGCTCTCCACGATCCACACGGTCGACGCGGCCGAGTCGGTGAACCGCATCATCGACTTCTTCCCGCAGGCCGAGCAGCGCCAGGCGCGCTCGATGCTGGCCGGCACGCTCAAGGCCGTCATCTCCCAGCGGCTCGTTCCGACGCCGGACCGCATGGGCCGCGTGGCCACCTGCGAGATCCTGCGCATGACCGGCCGCGTCAAGGACATGATCATCAACCCGGAGGAGACCGGGAAGCTCCCCGAGGTCATCTCGGAGGGCGCGTACTACGGGATGCAGACCTTCGACCAGGCGCTGCTCCACCACGTGCAGGCCGGTCGCGTCACGATGGAGGACGGCCTCAAGGCGGCCACCCACCCGCACGACTTCAAGCTGCTCGTGTCCTCGGACGGCATGCGCAGCACCTCGGTGGAGTCCCTCACCGGCGACGAGGGCGACGGGCCGCCCGCGCCGGCGCCGGCGAACGGCGCGCAGCCGAGCGTCAGCGGCGTGCCCGGCGCGTGACGCGGACCCTCAGCCTGACCCGGCCCTCGTAGCTCACCTCGCTCGAGCGGTGCACGAGCTGGGGCCGGCGGTGCTTGAAGCGCGCCTGGATGCCCACCTGCCGGTGGAGCGCCGCTACGCGCCGAGCGAGCTGCCGCACCGTGTGCGGCTCTGACGGGCCGCCGCCGGCGAGCTGGCCCTCCAGCATCGCGATCAGCTCGACGATCAGCTCCTCCTCGGAGAAGCCGCCGCCGGTTCCCCTGAGCGTCAGGCGGTGCTTGCCACGGCGCAGCGAGCGCGGGATTCGCACCGGAACGCTGAGCTTGCGGCGCGCCCCGCGCCGGCGCTGCACGGTCAGGCGCACGCGGATGCGCTGTCCCCTGCGCACGCGCCGCGGGCCGCGCGCGGCCACGAGCACGTCCTGCTTGAGGCCCGACCGCACGCTCAGGCTCACCGCCGCGCGCTCGACGCGCAGGGGGGCGAGGTCGAAGAAGTCCACCATCGCGCCAGCCTCGGAGAGGTGGTTCACCGCGTCGTCCACCGAGAAGTACGTGTTGCAGAACCCCATCGGCCGCCGCAGCTCCCGCACGCGGAAGTGGGCGCACATCCTGAAGGTCACGGGCCCGAAGTCCCTCATCAGGCGTCCGAGCGCCTGGGTCACGCCGAGCGGCGCGACGAACGAGAGGCCGGCGCCGTAGCCGAGCGGGCGCTCGTCGGCGAGCAGGGAGTCGAGCGTCACGCGCTGGCCGGCGCGGTTGTGCGCGTCGATGTGCAGGGGGATCGAGCGCGGCTCGGGTCCCACCTTGCCCGAGATCGAGTCCACGGTGTCGTTTGTGATCGAGCCGTGCAGGTGGCCGTCGGTCGAGGCCAGCTTGTAGGTGACGGCTCCGAAGTCGGGGATGCCGAGCGGGTTCTGGATCACCGTGTAGATGTAGGCGTCCTGGAGGAAGAGCGCGCGGCGCCCGAGTCCCTCGAACGGATGGCCGAACGCCCAGATGTCGTCGCCGTCCCGGTAGGTCACCGTCCCGACGGCCCCGAGGCCGAGGTCACCGGTGGAGATCGACGCCGCCAGCGCGGCGCCAGGGCGCAGGTCGACGGGGGCGTAACCCCCGACGGGGCCCGCAGGGGCCACGAGCAGCGGGCGCCCGGCGCGCCGCGCCGCGCGCTGTACCAGCGCGCTCGCGCGGCCGGTCAGCCCGGAGACCGTGAGCGGGGTCTGGAGCGGGTGGGCGGAACGCAACAGCTCCGGGTCGCGCCGGGCGGCCGCGGGCGCGGCCGGGCGGTCCCGCAGCATCTCCTCGATAGGGGTGGCGAGGGCCACGTGGTTGCCGTACTCGCCGAGCCCCTCCGAGATGGCGCCGGCGTTGCGGCCGTCGCAGATGACCGGCGAGCCCGAGAAGCCCGGCCCGATGCCCGTCGCATCCACCGCGGGTCCCGAGACCCGAATGAGGATGCGCGGGCCGCTCAGGCCGGTCTCCGCGGCGATCACGTCGAGGACCTCGACGTCGAAGGACGAGATCTCAGTGCCCTTGATCACCGACAGCCCCGTGCAGCTCATCCCGGGCCTGACCTCGGAGAGCGGCATGATCGGGTCCGCCGCGTGCGCCGCCGGGGCGGCCACGAGCGTTAAGAGCACGGGGACTAGTGACCGGCGGAGCAAGAGAATCCAGAGTACTCGACAAATTGGCCTTGACGCACAAGGGCATTGCGCCCAGAGTGTCGAGTTCCAACGACGAATTATGAAGGAGGCCCGGTGCAGAGCACCCTTGGCGAGTTTCAGGAGACGCAGTCGGAGCAACCCTTTGCGCTCCAGAACTCCAAGCTGTTGAAGGTAAGCCTCAGAGAGGTGACGATTCAGGCGAAGGCCGGCTCGATGGTCGCCTACCAGGGCGACGTGTCGTTCGAGCACGCCGGCGCGGGCGGCATGAGCCGCATGATCAAGAAGGCCGTGTCCGGCGAGGGCACGACCCTGATGAAGATGTCCGGCACCGGCGAGGTCTTCCTGGCCGACACCGCTCAGGACATCCACATGATCTATCTCGAGAACGACGCCATCACCGTGAACGGGACGAACCTGCTGGCGTTCGACTCGGGCATCGACTGGGACATCAAGCGCGTGGAGGGCGTGTCCGGCTTCATGGGCGGCGGCCTCTTCAACACGTCGCTGCAGGGCACCGGCTGGGTGGCGATCATCTCCGACGGCCCGCCCGTGCTGCTCAACACCGGCGACACGCCCACGTTCGCCGACCCGGCGGCCGCGATCACCTGGGCGTCCAGCGTCCAGACCGGCATCAAGACCGACATCAAGCTGAAGAACTTCATCGGCCGCGGCTCCGGCGAGTCCGTGCAGATGTCGTTCTCCGGCCCCGGCTGGGTGCTGGTGCAGCCGAGCGAGGGCCGCGTGCAGGCCGCGACGGCCGGCAGCGGCGGGGGCGGAGGGCTGCTGAGCAACATCTCAGGCTGAGGGAGAGGAGTGGCCGGCGGCAACCCGTGCGGTGGCCGCCGGCCGGCCCCGGGCGACACCGTCGTGATCCCGCCGGGCCTCCGCGACAAGCTCTGGAACACGGGCGACGAGCCGCTCCGACTCCTCTGCTGCTGCTCGCCCGCGTACTCGCACGAGGACACGGTGCTCACCGCGTCGCCGGACCCCGTGACCGCTCTCGTCTTCAACGACGGCATTGACGGGGTCGGGCTTGGCGAGTTTCCGGCGCTATGCGCAAGTTTCTTCGCCGAGCCCCGTGCACAACTCGCCACTCGCCCCTCTGC
>DASQER010000156.1:0-1660 GCA_035633575.1 Thermoleophilaceae bacterium | reverse complement strand
CGGACGCGTGGCTCAACCTCGGGCGGCTCCACCAGGAGAACGCGGCGAAGGACACGGGCGCTCCGCGCAAGGCGCTCGCGGCGTACGAGTCGATCCTCCGCTACGAGCCGGCGCACCGGGACGCGCGCTTCCAGGCGGCCGCGCTCCTCCAGGCGCTGGGCGAGCCCGAGCGCTCGCGGGCCGAGCTCGAGCGCCTTCCCCCCGAGGACCGCGAGCGCCCTGCGGCGCTGGCCGTGGCGTGCGGCAACCTCGCCGCGCGCGGGGCGAGGGCCGAGGCCGACGCCGCCGTCGAGAAGCTGCTCGCCCACCCGGGCCTCGCCGCGGAGGACGTCCGGCCGGTGCTGCCGGTGCTCGCGGCGCATGGCCGCGACGACCTCGTCGTCCGGGTGGTCGAGATGCTCCGGCAGAAGGGGCTCGCCGCCTCCGCCGACCTGGAGGCGCTCGGGGCGGCCTACGCGAGGCAGGGCCAGCTCGCGATGGCGCGCGAGGCGCTGGAGGCGGCGGCCGCGTCGAGGCCGGACGAGGCGGCCCTCCTTCTCGCCCTGGCGCGCGTCGCGTACGAGCAGAAGGACCTGAAGGGAGCGCTGGGCTACCTCGGCCACGCGCGGGCGGTCGCGCCGCTCGACCCGCGCGTCCACTTCTTCCTCGGCATGGTCTGCGTGGGGCTGGACCTCGGCGGCGAGGCGTACACGGCGCTCGCCGAGGCGGTCCGTCTCGATCCCGACAACCCCGAGGCGAACTACGCGCTCGGCTCGGTGGCCGTTCACCGCAAGGACCCGTCGGAAGCGGTCGCCTACTTCAGGCGCTACGCTGAGCTGAAGCCGGACGACTATCGCGGGCCCTACGCGGTCGGCGTCGCGCTCTTCCTCGCCAAGAGCTACGAGGCGGCCCGCACGCAGCTGCTGCCCTTCGCCGAGCGCAAGGAGACCGCGGCCGGGGCGAGCTACTTCCTCGCGCGGATCGCCCGCGCGTTGAACGAGGACGAGGAGGCGCTGCGCCTCGCCCGGCGGGCGGTCGAGGCGGACCCGCGCAGCACCGACGGGTACTCCGAGCTCGGGCTCCTCTACCAGCGTCTGGGCCAGTTGGAGCGCGCCGAGGAGGCCCTGAAGCGCTGCCTCGAGATCGACCCCGACCACTACCTCGGCAACCTGCACCTGCTGATGCTCTACTCGCGGACGAGGGACCCGCGGCAGGCCAGGCAGCAGCAGCGGTTCGACGAGCTGAAGAAGCGGCGCGCGGAGCAGGCGGCCGACCTCCTCCGGCCGGTGGAGATCCGGCCCTACTGAACTCGCGGCGACCGCAGCTTTTTGCCCGGCTCGGCCTCGCGCTTTTCCCAATAGAATGGGCGTCCATGAGCACGCTCATGGCCGCAACCGCTGTCCCCACGCCCCCGGCGCCCGGGGTCTCGCCCATCCTGCGCGTCCCGTCGATCGACGCGTTCCGCGGCTTCGTGATGTTCCTCATGCTCGCCGAGGTGATGCGCCTGTGGACGCTCCACGACGCGTTCCCGTCGAGCGGCTTCTGGGCGATCGTGGCCTACAACACGACCCACGTGCCGTGGCAGGGGTGCTCGCTCCACGACCTCATCCAGCCGGCGTTCTCGTTCCTCGCCGGTGCCTCGCTCCCCTTCTCGATCGCGAGCCGGCAGGCCAAGGGCGAG
>DASQER010000155.1:0-9745 GCA_035633575.1 Thermoleophilaceae bacterium | reverse complement strand
AAGAACGACAGCCTTCCCCGCACGCCTGCCGCATTTACGCGACGGCCTCTTGATGACCATGAGCTTCGCCACGTCGTGCTGGCTCGCCCAGACCGCCTCGCCTCCGATGCGATTCGTGTCCCTCAGGCCACGGGTTATGCCTCCGGCTTCCTTCCCACCCCGCCTCACGACGACGCAGTTGCCCTCGGCTTGTGTCGGGATCATCACCTTCACGGGGGACTCACACCCCCAAGCTGCCGCCCATGCCGGGCGTACGCGACGGACGGGCGCCCGCAGGGCGCCCGTCCGAACATCAGGTTGGTCGTGTGCGCCGCCGTCAGGTGCGGCGCTCGAGGTCGGCCACATCCTGGGCCTTCTCCTCGACACGGTCCTGCGCGTCCGCGAGCTCGTCCTTGTCCTCGCCCTTGCGCTCCTCGCGCCTGCCCTCGGCGCGCAGCGAGGCGTCTCCGGCGAGGTCGCCGGCGGCCTTCTTGGTGCGTCCAGTGATCTTGTCGAAGATGCTCATGGGGGTGCGGTACCCCGGGCGCTGCGACCGGAAACGCCAAAGCGCAAGCAGCGGGCGGTGCCCGCTGCGCTGCGACGGATAGCGTGCCGCCCGTGACCAACGAGGAGGCGCACCGGCTGGCGCGGGAGAAGGGCGTTTCTCGCTGGCTCTACGCGCTCGTGCGCGGGATCGTGGCCCCGCTGTTCCGGCTCTATTTCCGCATGCACGTGTCGGGGGCGGAGCACATTCCGGCGGAGGGGCCGGCGATCGTGGCGCCCAACCACAAGAGCTTCTGGGACTCGTTCTTCATCGGCGTCTGCACGCGCCGTCACCTGCGCTTCATGGCGAAGACGGAGCTGATCCAGGCGCGCTACGGCAGGCTCCTGGTGCGGCTCGGCGCCTTCCCCGTCCGGCGCGGGCAGGCCGACGCGGACGCTCTCGAGACCGCGCGGACGGTGCTGCGCCAGGGCGGCCTGCTGGCGCTCTTCCCCGAGGGCACGCGCGTGCGCGACCCCGACCAGCTCGGCAACCCGCGCCGCGGCGCCGGCCGCCTCGCGCTCGATACTGGCGCGCCGCTCGTGCCGTGCGCGATCACCGGCACCGAGAAGATCTTCCGCGGCGGCTTCCCCGTGCCGCGGCGGGTGCAGGTGGCGTTCTCGGAGCCGATCCCCGTGTCCGACCTGGCGGCCACGCCCGAGTCGGCGACCGGGCTGATCGAGGGGACGCTGTGGCCGGAGGTCGAGGGCGAGTACCGGCGCCTGCGGGCGCGGCCGACGCTGATCGCGGCGGGGCTGGCGGCTCTCGGGATCGGCGGTGGGCTGTTGGCACGCCGACGACGCCGCCGCTAGCGGGGCGCTTACGACAGCGATGAAGGGGTGGGGTTCCGTCACTTTCCCGCGATATAGACCGGAAACTGACGAAGGACCTCCTTCACTGCCCGTAGTTTGCCCCGTCCGAGCGGGCGGCTACGTTGGCGGAGATGCGCCTCATCGTCGCTCGCTGCGAGGTTCGCTACTCCGGCCGCCTCTCCACCGTGCTCCCCGAGGCGCTTCGGCTGCTGATGCTGAAGTGGGACGGGTCGGTGATGGTGCACGCCGACACGGGTGGCTACAAGCCGCAGAACTGGATGACCCCGCCGACGGTCATCGAGGAGGAGCCCGGGCTCCTGGTCGTGCGCAAGAGGGGCGGCGAGGACCGCATTGACATCAGCATCGCCGAGGTGCTTTCCGACGTGACGCACGACATGGGCGAGGCGGCGGCGCTCGAGAAGGAGGGCGTCGAGCGGGAGATCCAGGAGCTGCTGGCCGACGACCCGCCCGAGGGCCTGCGCCTGGTCCGGCGCGAGTGGCCCACGGACATCGGGCCCGTGGACCTGATGTGCCGCGACGACAACGACGAGTTCGTCGCCATTGAGATCAAGCGGATCGGGACGATCGACGCGGTCGAGCAGCTCACCCGCTACTTGGAGCGCATCTGCCGGGAGCCGGGCCTGCGGCGCTGCCGCGGGGTGCTCGCCGCCCAGGCGATCAAGCCGCAGGCGCGCACGCTCGCCGAGTCGCGCGGCATCGGATGCGTTGAGGTTGACCTCGCGGTGCTGAAGGGCGAGCGCAAGCCCGACCTCACGCTGTTCGCTTAGGCACCGGCAAGTCGCGCTCGCGCATCCCGCGCTCGACCTCCCCGATCACGGTCTCGATGATCTTCACCCGGGCCCAGCGCTTCGAGTCTCCCTCCACGAGCTGCCAGGGCGCGTGCTCGTGGTCCGTCCGCTCGAGCATGTCCTCGATCGCCTCGGCGTACGCCGCCCGCTTCTCGCGGTTGCGCCAGTCCTCCTCGGTGATCTTCCAGCTCCTGAGCGGGTTCGCCTGGCGCTCCTCGAAGCGATGGAGCTGCTCCTCCTCGGAGACGTGGAGCCAGAACTTGACCATCACGCCGCTCTCGACGGCGAAGGAACGCTCGAAGTCGACGATGGTGTCGTAGGCGCGCTGCCATTCCTCCGCGCTTGCGAAACCCTCCACCCGCTCCACCAGCACGCGCCCGTACCAGGAGCGGTCGAACACGGTCATGCCGCCGAGCCCGGGCAGGGCCGGCCAGAAGCGCCAGAGGAAGTGGTGGCGCTTCTCGGTCTCGGTCGGCGCGCCGTAGGCGGCCACGCGCACGTGCCGCGGGTCGAGCGGCGCGAGCATGCGCTTCAGGGCCCCGCCCTTGCCCGATGCGTCCCAGCCCTCGAGCACCACCGCGAGCGCGGGGCCGAGCGTTCCCTCGTAGCCGGGCAGCTTGCCGCCGAGCGCGAGGCGCAGCTCGGTGAGGAGCTCCTGCGCAGTCTCCAGCCGCTCCCTCTCCTCCTTCATCGAGAGCGAGAGGCTGAGGTCGAGCTCGTCCAGGCGGCCCACGCTCAGACCAGCTTCGCCAGCTCGTCGAGCTGGCGTTCGACCTCGTCCGGCGCCTCGGGGCGCACGTAGAAGAGCGCGCGCGTGACGCCCTCGGCCTCGAAGCGCTCGAGCAGGCGCTGCTCCGGCTTCGCGCCGAACACCGTCACGGGGATGCGGCCGCGGCCTGCCGCCTCGGCGCGGCGCTGGAGCTCCGCGATCCGCTCGCCCAGCTCCTCGGGGCTCTTCACCCGGTTCGGGATCCACTCGTCGCCGTAGGCCACGACGCGGTCGAGCACCTTGTCCCCCACCCCGCCGACCAGCACCGGCGGATGCGGCTTCTGCACGGGCTTCGGCCACGACCAGATCGGGTCGAAGTCCACGAAGCGGCCGTGGTACTCGGCCTCGTCCTGGGTCCAGATCGCCTTCATCGCCTCCACGCGCTCGCGCATCAGCGAGAAGCGCGTGTGCGGGTCGGTGCCGTGGTTTCGCATCTCCTCGCGGTTCCAGCCGGCGCCCACGCCGAAGAGGAAGCGCCCGCCGGAGATGTGGTCGAGCGTGGCCACCTCCTTGGCCGTCACGATCGGGTCGCGCTCGATCACGAGGCAGACCCCGGTCCCGACCCTCAGGCGCTCGGTTGAGGTGGCAGCCGCGGTGAGCGCCACGAACGGGTCGAGGGTGTGGCTGTACTCGCGCGGCAGCTCGCTGCCGCCGGGGTATGGCGTCTCCCGGCTGACCGGGATGTGGGTGTGCTCCGCCAGAAAGAGCGACTCGAAGCCGCGCTCCTCGGCCAGCGACCCGAGCCGCGCGGGCGCGATCGAGTAGTCGGTGAGGAGCATGGCGAGCCCTAGCTCC
Source organism: Thermoleophilaceae bacterium (assembly GCA_035633575.1). Lineage (GTDB taxonomy): Bacteria > Actinomycetota > Thermoleophilia > Solirubrobacterales > Thermoleophilaceae > JACVRW01. The sequence continues at coordinate 6,040 of DASQER010000155.1, read as the reverse complement.
ATCGCAGCGGCAGGCGCCCCAGTCCGTAGATGCCGTGGATCGAGCCGAGCTCCGGCTCGCCGTCCAGCGCCAGGCCGGGCATGCGCGCGGGCAGGAACGAGAGCGCCTCCTGGAGCTCCGCCCGCGCGAGGTTCGCGCCCAGGCAGTAGTGGATGCCGGCGCCGAAGGTGAGCGGCTTGGCGTCGCCGCGGTCCGCCGTGATGTCGAACGCCTCGGGATCGCCCTCGACGCCGTCGCGGTTGCCGGCGAACGAGCACACCATCACGATGCTGTCCGCGGGGAACGTCACGTCGCGGTACTCGACCTGCTCGTGCAGCAGGCGCGCCGTGAACGGCGTGATCGGCTCGAAGCGAAGCAGCTCCTCGACCGCCGCGGGCGCCAGCTCCGGCCGCTCGGCTAGCAGCTCCCACTGCTCGGGATGCGCCGCGAACACGCGCAGGCCATGGGCGAGCTGCGACTGCGTCGTGTCGACTCCGCCCACGAGCACGTTCAGCACCAGGTTCATGCACTCGACGTCGGAGAGGCGATCGCCCTCCTGCTCGGCGGCGATCAGGGTGGAGATGAGGTCGTCGCCGGGCTCGTCGCGGCGGCGCTCGATGAGCGCTCCCGCCCAGTCGTAGAACTCGGCGCAGGCGCGCTCGATCGCGTCGCGCTCGTTCATGAGGCTCGGCGGGTCGAACTGGCGCTGGATCAGGTTGGACCACTCTTGCAGCCTCGGCGCGTCCTCGAGCGGCGCGCCCATCACCGTCGCGATGGTGAGCGAGGGGTACGGCTTGGCGAAGTCGCCCACGAACTCGCAGCCGCCCGCGCCGTCGAGCGGGGCCCAGAGGCGCTCGAGGAAGTCGCGCATCGCCGGGCGCCAGCGGTCGGCCGCGCGCGGCGTGAACGCCGGGTTCACGAGGTTGCGCAGGCGGCGGTGCGCGTCGCCGTTGACGTGCAGGATGTTGCGCCGCATCTGCTCGAGCAGCGGTCCCTCCTCCACGCCGAACATCTCGGCGATCCGCATGCCCGGGAAGGTGGCGCTCTTGGTCCGGAGGAAGAAGGCGGCTGCCTCGCGGTCGAGGACGAAATACCCGAGCGGCGAGGTGGCGAGCCAGCTCTCCGCCCGCATGGCGTTGATCGTCTCGTGGAAGCGCTCGCCGGTCAGCTCAGGATCGAGATAGGCGAGTTCCGGGAGGGCCATCGCGAAGCGGACGTTACCCTGGACAGACCATGAGCTTCCTGTTCCGCGACAAGACCGAGATGCCGGCGCCGGCCGACGCCCTGCCCGGGCGCGACTCCCGGCCCTTCCACGTGCCCGACAGCCACTTCGTGCTCGACACGCCGCTCGAGCCGCCCTTCCCCGACGACGTCGAGACGGCGATCTTCGGGATGGGCTGCTTCTGGGGCGCCGAGCGCGGCTTCTGGCAGGCGCCGGGCGTCCACACCACGGCCGCGGGGTACTCGGGCGGCTTCACGCGCAACCCCACGTACGAGGAGGTCTGCAGCGGGCGCACCGGCCACAACGAGGTCGTGCTCGTGGCCTACCGCCCGGAGGAGATCTCCTACGAGGAGCTCCTGCGCCTGTTCTGGGAGGGCCACGACCCGACCCAGGGCATGCGCCAGGGCAACGACATGGGGACGCAGTACCGGTCGGGGATCTACGTGACCTCGGATGCGCAGCGCCGGGCCGCGGAGGCATCGCGCGAGCGTTTCCAGGCGAGGCTCAGCGACGCCGGCTACGGCGACATCACCACTGAGATCGTCGATGCGCCGGAGTTCTTCTACGCCGAGGACTACCACCAGCAGTACCTCGCGAAGACCCCGGGCGGCTACTGCGGGCTCGGCGGCACCGGCGTCAGCTATCCAGTAGGGCTGCCATCAGCTTGAGCCGCTCGTCCGCCTCGGCGGGCCAGCGCTCGATCTCGGCGGGCCACCAGGCCCACTCGTCGTGCTCGGCATCGGGCACGGGCTCGCACCCGTCCGGCACGGTGGCGAGGCCGACCAGCATGTTCATCCCGTTCGGCAGCGCGACCAGCGCCTCCACGGACAGCTCGTCCGGCTCGAGCCGCCACTCCTCCTGAAGCTCGCGCGCGAGCGTCTCGGCGGGGCTCTCGCCCAGGTCCACAGACCCGCCGGCGCCCAGCGCCCAGCGGTTCGCCCAGCTCGACACCCAGCCCGCGCGGCGCCCCGCCAGCCAGCGGCCGTCCTCGGCGCGCACCACGCAGAGCGCCGTGAGGCTGTCCGACGCGTCGTCGAGCAGGCGCAGCGCCCAGCGCACCGGCTGCAGCTCCAGCCGCAGGCGGTCCTCCTCGGCCTGCCAGCTCGCGAGACGGGTCGCCATCCCGTCGTGGGCGGGCGAGCCGCGCTCGCGCAGGCCCTCGACGGCGCCGTCCGCCAGCCGCTCCATCTCCGCCGGCGCCTCGTAGGGCTCCTCGCGCCAGCTCACCTCGACCTGGTCCGGCCGCCAGGGCCCGCGGGCGAGCATTCCGGGACGCGTGCTCACGGGCCCCAATCTAGACCGCGGGCGCGGAGCAGCACCCGGCAGCAGAGCGAGCCCTCGCGCGCCGCGGGCACGAGCTCGCCGGGCTCGCCGTAGCGCAGCCCGACGTACTGGGTGTGCGGGCCCGGCTGCGGCACGGACGGCTCGCCGGAGACGATCTCGGCCTCCCAATCCCGCATGGAGCCCTCCTCGCCCACGGGGCGGACGGTGCGCACGTCCACACCGAGCTTCTCGCGCCCCGCGCGGCGCACGGCCTCCTCCTCGCTCTCGCCGGGGGCGAGGCTCACCGCGGGCAGCCCCCAGACCCCCGGCAGGCTCTCGTCGTCGTCCGGCCGGCGCACCAACAGCAGGCCGCCGGGACCCTCGATCACGAGCGAGACGGAGCGCTTACGCGACTTCAACGCCAAGCACGCTACTGCTCGCGTCCGCGTGGCCCAGCACCGTAAGGAAGGCCTCGACGACGCGGGCATCGAACTGCTCGCCCGCACAGCGCAGCAGCTCGGCTCGGGCCGCGCTCTCCTCGATCCCGGCGCGGTAGACGCGGTCGGCGATCATTGCCTCGTAGGCGTCCGCCACGGCGAGGATCTTCGCCTCGAGCGGGATGTCGGGGTCGGCGAGGCCGCGAGGGTAGCCCCTCCCGTCGGGGCGCTCGTGGTGGGCGAGCACCCAAGCCCGCAGGTCCTCGAGCCCGCGGCCGCTGAGGATCTGCGCACCGATCTCCGGGTGGGTGCGGATCTCGGCCAGCTCGTTGTTGCCGAGCGGGCCGGGCTTCTGGAGGATCGCGTCGGGCAACCCGATCTTCCCGATGTCGTGCAGGACGCCGGCCACCTCGATGCGCCTCACGCGCTCGAGCGGCAGGCCGAGCTCGGCGGCAATCAGCCCGCAGTAGCGCCCCACCGTGCGCGAGTGGTCCGCGGTGCCGGTGTCGCGCAGGTCGAGCGCCTCAGCCAGCGAGAGCAGCGTCGCGATCTGGACCTCGTCCGCGGTTTGCCCCGCCTCGGGGGCGAAGATGGACGAGATCTCGGCGCTGAAGATCACGCAGCGGTTTCGCCCGAGCGCCTTGGCGGCGTAGAGCGCCTGGTCGGCCGCCTCGAGCACGGAGTCCGCCGAGCGGCCGTGTTCGGGGAAGGTCGCGACCCCGAAGGAGAACGTGAGCGCGGCCGGGTCGTGACGGAACTCGCGCTCGACCGCCGCGCGCATGCGCTCCGCCACGAGGTAGGCCTCGTGGCCGGTCGCGCCAGGCAGCAGGATCGTGAACTCCTCGCCGCCGGTGCGCGCGATCGAGTCGCCGGCCCGCCGGTACCGGAGCATCACCCGCGCGGCGCGCACCAGTACCTCGTCGCCGGCCCTGTGGCCGAGGCGGTCGTTCACGGACTTGAAGTAGTCGAGGTCGCCGACCACGACGCTCAGCGGCTCGTCGGCCCGCAGCGCACGTTCGACCTCGGCGTGCAGCTCGCGGTCGAGGGCGAGCCGGTTCCTCAGGCCTGTGAGCGTGTCGGTCAGGGCGGCCTCGGAGAGCCGGCCCACGAGCAGCGTGACCCCGTCGCGCGCCGCGCGCAGGAGCCCGGCCGCGGGGAACACGATGCCGACGAGCGTCAGCCAGGCGGCCGCGACCGTGTCCAGCGGGACGGTGGCGAGCAGCACGGCGAGGTGGGCCGCCGCGATGAGCGCGAGCTGGGCGGCCGCCTGGCGCGCGCTGAAGAAGTAGGCCGCGTAGAGGCCGAGCCACACGTACAGCATCCTCACGGAGAGGACCGGCTCGTTCTCCAAGCTCAAGGCCTGGACCGACACGAGCCCGATGCCGAGCGCGACGGCCGCCTGGAGCGCGCGTGGGCCCACCCGCCCGCCGCGGACATGCAACAGCACGGCCATGACGGCGAACGCGCCGGGAACGGCCACCTGCGCCAGGCGCAGGCCGGCCGATGGGCTCGACAGCACGGTGGCCGCGAACAGGATGAGCGCCGCGCCCGCGAAGATGCCCGCAGCAACCCGCGACGCGTCCCCCTGATGGTCCGGGACCGGGGACATAGAACCTTTGTCGGGTTCTGGCGGCGAAAAGTTAGCCGTCGCGCAGCGCACGTAGTTCCGCCCGCAGCTCAGCGACCTCGGCCTCGAGCCGCTCGAAGCGCTGCTCGAAGCTGTCGGCGGCCGCGGGAACCGGCGGCTCCACGACCGGAACCTCGTCCGTCTCGGACGCCTCGTCGCCGCCGAGCAGCTGCGCGTAGCGCTCCTCCCGCTGCCCGGGCCGGCGCTCGAGCCGCGCCACCAGCCGGCGCTCGATCAGCCGCGCGAGGCTGCCGTTCAGCTCGTGCATGTCCGCGAAGCGGTGCAGGCGCTCGGTGCGCCCCTTCAGCTCCCCGGGTGTCTGCGGGCCGCGCAGCATGAGCACGTCGAGGAGGGCGACCTCGGCGTCGTCGAGGCCGAGCGCGCCGTCGAGCGTGTGCCTGTACTTCATCGAGCGCCGGTTGGACCAGCTCGCGAGCGTGGCCCACCTGCGCTGCACGAGGCGGTCGATCGCGCCGCGGACCGTGCTCTCGTCGTAGTCCACCACCGGCTCGCGGTTGGTGGACTGGTTGCAGGCGAGCCGCAGCGCGTTGAGCGTGAGTGGATAGACGTCGGGCGTCGTGCGCTGCTTCTCGATCAGGCAGCCGAGCACGCGGATCTCCACGGCGTCCGGTTCCATCAGCGGCGGCCACGCTACCACCCGGCTGCCATGCTCAGAACGTGGGCGTCTACGCACGGATCCTGCGCACCCCCGGCGTGGCGGGGATCGTCGCCGCGACGGTCGTCGGCCGCCTGCCGATCGGGATCAGCGGCCTCGCGATCCTGCTCTACGTACGGGAGGTGAGCGGCTCCTTCGCGGCGGCCGGGGCCTGCGCCGGAGCGCTGGCGCTCGGCAGCGCGGTGGGCGCGCCGCTGCAGGGCAGGATCGTCGACTGGCGCGGCGAGCGCGCGCTGATGCCGCTCGCCTTCGTCCACGCCGGCGGGCTCGTGCTGGTGTGGGCGCTCGGAGCGGGCGACTCCCCGCCGGCGGTGCTCGGGCTCGCGGCGTTCGCCGCGGGGGCGGCGATCCCCCCGGTCTCGTCGGTGCTGCGCTCGCGCTGGCCGCTGCTGCTCGCCGAGCGGCCCGAGCTGATCCCGAGCGCCTATGCGCTCGACTCCGTGCTGATCGAGCTGATCTTCGTGGTCGGCCCGCTGCTCACCACGGTGATCGTGGCCACCGTGGGGCCCGAGTACGCCCTCGCGGTCTCGGCCGGGTGCGTGGTGGGCGGGACCTTCATGCTGCTGGCCGGCCTGCACGGGCGCGGCCGGCCCGACGCGCCCGAGGCCGGCTCGCGACGCTTCGGGCTCGGTGCGCTCGCCGCACCCGGCCTGCGAACCCTTGTCTTCGCCAGCCTGCCCGTGGGCTTCGCTCTCGGGACGATCGAGGTCGTGCTGCCGGCGTTCAGCGCCGAGGAGGGCTCGAAGGAGCTGGCCGGCGTGCTGCTCGCCGTGTGGTCGATGGCGAGCGGCGCGGCCGGCCTGGTCTACGGCGCGCGCGCGGCGCGCTTGCAGGTC
>DASQER010000154.1:0-2137 GCA_035633575.1 Thermoleophilaceae bacterium | reverse complement strand
GGCCGCCTGACCGGGAACGGCGTGGCCGTGACGGTGATGACCAACTACGGCTTCCACCGCGCCATGGAGGACGCGGGCATCGAGGTGGCCACCACCTCGGTCGGCGACCGCCACGTGCTGGCCGAGCTCGTCCGGCGCGGGTGGGCGCTCGGGGGCGAGCAGTCGGGGCACATCATCGACACCGGCTTCGTTCCCTCCGGGGACGGCACGGCGGCGGCGCTGCTGGCGCTCGAGGCGCTCGCCGGCGGCGACCTCGCGGACCGCGGCGCCATGGAGAAGCTCCCGCAGCGGCTGGTGAACGTGCGCGTGCGCGACCGCACCGCCCTGGATGGCGCCGACGCGGTCTGGGCCGCCGTCGAGCGCGAGTCCGAGGCGCTCGAGGGCCGCGGCCGCGTGCTCGTGCGCCCGTCGGGAACGGAGCCGCTCGTGCGCGTGATGGTCGAGGCGCCGGGCGAGGACGAATGCGAGGAGATCGCGAGCCGCCTGGCGAATCTGGTGCAAACAGAGCTCGGTTGACCGCTTCGGAGCTACGCTAGAGCCTCTCAATGTGCGGGATCATCGGATACGTCGGGTCGCGGGAGTGCCGCGACCTTCTCCTTCAGGGCCTTCAGCGCCTGGAGTACCGCGGCTATGACTCGGCCGGGCTGTCGCTCGCCACGAACGGGTCGATCGACAGCGTGCACGCGGTCGGCAACCTCCAGCACCTGCGCGACGCGGTCGCCGAGTCGAACGGCCACCTGAAGGGCTCGACCGGGATCGGCCACACGCGCTGGGCCACGCACGGCCGCGTGACCGAGGCCAACGCCCACCCGCACTGGGACACCTCCGAGCGCTTCCACATCGTCCTGAACGGCATCGTCGAGAACTGGACCGAGCTGCGCGACCGCCTACGCGCCGAGGGCGCGGAGTTCACCTCCGAGACCGACGCCGAGGTCGTGGCGCACCTGATCGCGAGCCATTGGGATCGCGAGCGCGCGGCGCGCGCGAGCACTGGTTCTCCCGGCGACCTGGTCGAGGCCGTCCGCCTCGCCTACAAAGACCTGCGCGGCCACTACGCCTTCGTGGCGATGTCGGCCGACGAGCCCGAGGTGCTGGTGGGCGCCCGCAAGGAGTGCCCGCTCGTGGTGGGCCTCGGCGACGGCGAGAGCTTCATCGCATCGGCGATTCCCGCCTTCATGTCGGAGACCCGCAACGTCCAGCTCGTGCACGACGGCGAGATCGTGGCGGTCACGCCGCAGGGATCGCGCTTCCTGTCGCCGGACGGGACGGAGATCGAGCGCGAGATCGACCGGGTCGACTGGAACGAAGAGCAGGCCGAGAAGGGCGGCTACGAGACCTTCATGCTCAAGGAGATCCACGAGCAGGCGCACGCGGTGGCCGAGACCCTCGCCGGCCGCCTTGGCGAGGACGGCGTGGAGCTCGCGGACATCGGGATCTCCGACGACTTCCTGAAGGAGGTGCGCCGCGTGGTGATCGTCGCCTGCGGCACCTCCTACCACGCGGGGCTCGTGGGCCGCTACGCGATCGAGTGGTGGTCGCGCCTGCCGGTGGAGATGGACATCGCCTCCGAGTTCCGCTACCGCAACCCGGTCCTCGACGAGCACGACCTGGTGATCGGGATCTCGCAGTCCGGTGAGACCGCCGACACGCTCGCCGCCATGCGGCTCGCCCGCGGGCGGGGCTGCAAGGTGCTCGCCATCACGAACATCCAGGGCAGCCAGGCCACGCGCGACTCCGACGGCGTGCTCTTCACGCGCGCCGGCCTCGAGATCGGCGTCGCGGCCACCAAGACGTTCGTGGCGCAGGTCGCGGCCATGTACCTGTTCGCGCTGAAGATGGCGCAGCTGCGCGGCACGCTCGAGCAGGAGGTCGTGGACAGGCTCACCGCGGAGCTGCGCGCCATGCCGCACGCGATCTCCAGCCTGGTGGAGAGCGTGGACGGGCGCATCCAGGCGATCGCCGAGCACTGGAAGGACGCCGGCTTCTTCTTCTACCTCGGCCGCCACGTGGGGCTGCCGATCTGCCTCGAGGGCGCGCTGAAGCTCAAGGAGGTCTCCTACATCCCGACCGACGCCTACGCGGCGGGCGAGATGAAGCACGGGCCGATCGCGCTGCTCGACGAGAACACGCCGGTGGT
>DASQER010000153.1:0-2528 GCA_035633575.1 Thermoleophilaceae bacterium | reverse complement strand
CAAGAAGGACGAGGCCGCCGCCGCCGTGCCCGCGGAGCTGATCGACACGATCACGCTGGTCGGCCCGCGCGAGAAGGTGCGCGACCGGCTGGAGGTCTACCGCGAGGCGGGTGTCGGGACCCTGATCGTCTCGCCGGTGGCGTTCGACACCGGCGAGCGCCGCCGGATGGTCCGCGAGCTGGCGGAGATGCTCTGAGCCGGCGCTTCCTCCTCGCCGCGTTCGGCGACCCCGGCCACGCCTTCCCGGCGATCGCGCTCGGGGCCGAGCTCGCCCGGCGCGGGCATGAGGTGACGCTCGAGACCTGGAGCCGCTGGCGGGAGCAGGTGGAGCACGAGGGAATGCGCTTCGCGGCTGCGCCGGAGTACCAGGTGTTCCCCACTCGCGAGCAGCCGCTGAAGCCGTACGCCGCCGCGGTGAGGGCGTCCGGGCCGACGCGCGAGCTGATCCGCTCGTTCGATCCCGAGGTGGTGGTGGCGGACATCATCACCGCGGCCGCGTCACTCGCGGCCCAGGCGGAGGCGCGCCCGTGGGCGACGCTGGTGCCGCACGTGCTGCCCACCGGCGAGCCGGGCTTCCCGGTCTACTCGGTCGGGGCCGTGTACCCGCGCACGTCGCTGGGACGGCGCATGTGGGGCCTGCTGCGGCCCGTGGCGATGAAGGGCGAGGAGCAGGGCCGGGTGGAGCTGAACGGGGCGCGCGAGCGGGTGGGGCTGCCGCCGCTCGCCGAGGCGCACGGCGGGATCTCGCGGGAGCTGGCGATCGTGGCGACCTTCCCGCAGCTCGAGTACCCGCGCGAGAACGGCTGGCCGGGAATGCGGGTCACGGGGCCGCTGCTCTGGGAGCAGCCGTTCGGCGACGTGGAGCTGCCGCCGGGAGACGACCCGCTCGTGCTGGTGGCGCCGAGCACCTCGCAGGACCCGGAGCACCGGCTGGTGCGCGCGTCGCTGGAGGGGCTGGCCGGCGAGCCCGTGCGGGTGCTGGCCACGACCAACCGGCGCGAGCCGCCGGAGCCCCTGCCGGTGCCGGCGAACGCCCGGCTGGTCGAGTGGGTGTCCTACGCGCGCACGATGCCCCTCTGCGACGCGGTCGTCTGCCATGCGGGGCACGGGACGCTGGCGCGCTCGCTCGCGAGCGGGGCGCCGGTGGTCGCGTGTCCCCACGCGGGCGACATGGCCGAGAACGCCGCGCGCATCCGCTGGGCGAGGGCGGGCGTGTCGCTGCCGCGCCGCTTCCACACCCCGTGGGGGGTCCGGCTCGCGGTGCGCCGCCTGCTCGCGGAGCCCGGATACCGGCGGCGGGCCGGTGAGCTGCGCGACTGGGCGGCCCGCAACGACGGCGCCGCCGCGGCGGCGGACGCGGTCGAGGAGCTCGGCGCCCGCGCCGCGCCCGCATACCCCCGCGGGGTACACTAGGACGCATGGCACCCGAGACCCGCGGCTACACCGCGACCAAGGACCAGCTCCAGAGCCGCCTGCGTCGCATCGAGGGGCAGGTGCGCGGGATCGAGAAGATGGTCGACGACGACCGCTACTGCATCGAAGTCCTCACCCAGATCAGCGCGGTCCAGGCGGCGCTCGACAAGGTCGCCCTCGGCCTGCTGGACGGCCATGCCCGCCACTGCGTGATCGAGGACGCCGAGGAGGGCGAGAAGGACGAGCTGACGTCCGAGCTGATGGCCGCGGTGGGCCGCCTGATGCGCCGCGGCTGAGCGCCGGCAGCTGAGCGCCGACGCGCAAATAGCCGCAAAGAGCGGGGGTCTTTCCCGTGACGGCCTTGACGTGCGGCCGGAGCACTGGTCTAGTGCTCCTTGAGACGCGAACGGAGCGTAAAGAGCGAAGCCATGAGGTTGTAAGGCTCGCCGCCGTGAACATCGGCTTCGGCTGATGGGAAGGCACCTCAAGCGCGAAGTTCGCGTCTCGTTTACGTTCTGGGGCGCCTTTCCGTCCGGCCCGGACGCGAACATGTGTTCGTGTCCAAGTACGCTCCCCGAGGAGCCCCCAGCAGGCAGACGCTCGAGGATCTTGTCCGCCGCGGCGCGACTCTGCGCCAAATCGGGGAGGAGCTCGACAGATCGGTCGCCACGGTCCGCTACTGGATCGAGCGCTGGAACATTCCGCGCGACGACGCGCGCAAGAGGCGCTACGACCCCGCCACCGCGCCGCGTGAGGCGATTCGGCGCTGCAACCGACATGGCCTCACCGCCTTCATCTTGGAAGGCCGAGGTAGCTACCGGTGCAAGCGGTGCCGCCAGGAGCGCGTTGCGACGTGGCGGCGACACGTTAAGGCCACGCTCGTCGCGGAAGCCGGCGGCACGTGCGTGGCTTGCGGGTACGACCGCTGTCAGGCCGCGCTCCAGTTCCATCACGTGGAGCCAAGCGAGAAGAGTTTCGCCTTGTCGCACGAGGGCGTCACGCGCAGCCTGGCGCGGGCCCGTGAGGAAGCTTCGAAGTGCGTTCTCCTCTGCGCCAACTGCCACGCGGAGGTCGAGGCGGGCATCCAGACGGTCGAGGCCGGAGTCCGCGCGGCC
>DASQER010000152.1:0-8109 GCA_035633575.1 Thermoleophilaceae bacterium | reverse complement strand
ACCACTTCGGGAACGTCAGCCTGAACGTGGACCACGAGCGCCTGGCGGGCACGGGCATCACGCTGGGCGGGAGGGTCGAGGTGGAGGCGCTCGGCGAGCGCTACTCCGCGACCTACGCGCAGACCTTCGCCGACGTGAACCCGGGCGAGCTGATCGTGTACCAGGACGCCTACCGCACGCTCGCCCTGGCGATCAACCGCGGCGACGCCGCCGGCACGCTGGGACTGAGCCCGGACGCCGAGGTGCGGCTGCGGCCGCGATGATCGGCTCCCCGCGTGTCCACCACCGCCTCACGGACTCCACGAACGAGCGGGCCAAGCTGCTCGCCGCGGCGGGCGCCCCTCACGGCACGCTCGTCACGGCGGACGAGCAGACCGCCGGTCGCGGCCGCCAGGGCCGAGCCTGGACGGCCCCGCCGCGCTCCGCCCTGCTGATGTCCGTGGTGCTGCGCGAGCTGAGCGAGGTGCTGCCGCTGACCGCCGCGGTGGCGATTTGCGAGGCCATGCCGGCGGGGTGCGCGATCAAGTGGCCCAACGACGTCTGGATCGACGGCCGCAAGGTCGCGGGGACCCTGGTCGAGGGTCGCCCGCGGGACGGCTGGGCGGTGCTCGGCATCGGCCTGAACGTGACGACAGAGGCCTTCCCGGCCGAGCTGGCGCAGACGGCGACCTCGCTGCGGCTGGCGGGCGTGGAGACGGATGCCGAGTCCGTCCTGGCCGACCTGCTGCGCTCGCTGGGCAAGTGGCTCGGCGCTGCGCCCGAGACGGTGCTGAAGGCCTGGCGCTCGCGGGATGCACTCGAGGGCGAGCGCGTGCGCTGGGCTGACGGCGAGGGCATCGCGAGCGGCATCGACGAGGGCGGTGGCCTCGTCGTCGAGACCGGCTCGGGCCGCGTGACCCTCGACGCCGGCGAGGTCCACCTACTGCGCTAGGCGGCGTCGCGCTCGTCGGTGCCCGGCGCGGCGTCGGAGTTCGAGTCGGAGTCGGAGTCCTCGCCGTCCGGCTCGCGCCCGGCGTCGACGCGGTCGGCGCTGGGGCGGCGGCGGCGCGACCGCTTCCGGGGCGGCTTCGGGGCGTCGCCGTCCCGCTCGTCCGTGTCCAGCGCCTCGTTCTGCGTCACGGCGACGTCCGTCGTGCCGTCCGACTCGCCCGCGCCCTTCTTCTTGCGCCGGCGCCCGCCGCGGCGGCGCTTGCCCTTGGGGAAGTTCCTGAGCAGCTCGCGGGCCAGGGCGCTCGGCTTGCGCGCCATCCTCATGCGGGCGCCGTCAAGCACCTGCTGGGCCTCGGGCGTGTGCGCCAGCGCCGCGGCCAGCAGCGCCGCCGAGAGCCGCCTGTCGTGCTTGCGCGCGGCCTGCACGAGGCGGCGGGCGTTGCGTGCGTGCGCCGCACCCGCCGAGTTCACGAGCAGGCCGAGCAGGCGCTTCGTCTCCGGCCAGCGCTGGACCGCGTACTCCTCGTGCACCTCGCGCGAGTACTCGGCCAGGTGCCAGAGCCAGCGCGCGGCCTGCTCGCGGCGGCCGATCTGGCGCTCGGTGAGCGCCTGGAGCAGCACCTTCACGCCCTCGCGGCGCTCGTCGCGCGACCAGCCGCCGACGATCTCGACGGCGTCGTCGAACGCCTCGGCGTCGCGCAGGTTCCCGACCTCGCCGAGCGCACGCACCCGCAGCTGCGTGTTGCGGTTGCGGCGCAGGCAGGTGACCAGGAACTGGCGGCGCAGCTCGCCGGTCGAGTCGAAGTGGAGCATCGCCTTCGCCCGGCGCCAGTTGTTCGAGGCCACGCGCGCGCCCGCGAGCATCGCCCAGGCCTGCTGCTCGCCCCAGCTCAGGTGCTCCACCGCGATGCGCCAGAGCTCGCGCTCGAACACCTGGGCGCGGCGGTCCCCGTCGTCCGTCACGGGCACCACGCGGCGCTCCACGCGCAGCCGCCGGCCGCGCCCGCGCCGGACCGGGCCGACCACGATGGCGCCGCCGCGGTACACGTCGCGATCGAGCAGGGAGTGCAGGGTCACGACCGGGTCGTCGTTCGGCGTGGCCGGGTGGACGAAGTCCACGACGATGCCGGACTCCTTGCCGGGCGTGCGGCGCGTCACGCGGCCCACGCGCTGCTGGTAGATGCGCTTCGAGGCGGTCGGCGCCAGGTGCATGCACACCGTCGCTCGCGGCGAGTTCCAGCCCTCCGCCAGCAGCATCGCGTTCACGAGCACGTCGATCTCGCCACGCTCGTAGGCGGCCAGGATGCGCGTGAGCTCGCGCTTCGGCGTCTCGCCCGACACCGCCTTGGCCTTCATCCCGGCGTCCTGGAAGGCCTTTGCGACGTTGTACGCATGCCGCACGCCGGCGGAGTAGACGACACCCGGCACGTCCTTGAAGCGCGTCTTGTAGAGGTCGGCCACCGCGAGGTTGAACGGCGTCTGGTCGAGCAGCGCGGCCAGCTCCTCCTGGTCGAAGTCCTGGTCCACCTCGCCGCGCCGCAGGGGCACATTGGAGATCGAGCGCACTCCCACGCCGGGCGGGATGCGGACCGAGCGCAGCGGGGCGATCACACCGCGGCGCGCGGCCTGCGCGAGGTCGAAGCGCGAGGTCTGGGTGGGGAAGAGGTCCGTCACGTGGCGCGCGATCAGCGCGCCGGTGGCGGTCATGCCCACGAACACCGGCCCGAGCCACTGGCGGATCGAGCCGCTCGTCTTCTCGCCGAGCGCCGTGTGGGCCTCGTCGCAGATGACGACGGTGTAGGCGTCCGAGATCTTCCCGGCGTTGCGGACGAACCACTGGTAGGTCTCCACGGTCACCGGCCCGCCCGCCGGCGGCTCGCCGCCGCCGTTCTTCATCATCGCGGCGGAGATGCGGTCCTTGTAGCCGCGGTCGCGCAGCTCGCCGAGGAACTGGTCCACGAGGTTGCGGCGGTGGGTGAGGATCAGGATGCCGCCGGTGCGCGAGGCCTCGACGAAGCCGAGCGCGGCAACCGTCTTGCCGGCCCCGGTGGCGTGCTCGAACCAGAAGCGGCGGGCGGCACCCGGGTCCTCCGCCAGGGCGTCCGCGGCCGCCTCCTCCTCGGCCTCCTCGGCCGGGTCCCAGTCGAGCGGCTCCTCGTCGGGCAGCTCGTCGCCCTCGATCTCGACCTCTCCGGTGTGCAGCTCGTCCGAGGAGGCGGACCTCCCGTTGCCGTTGCGGCCGATCAGGAGCTCGGACTCGAGCGCGATCAGCGTGCCCGAGAGGGCGTCGACCTGGTGGGCCGAGAGCGTGGTGCCGTCGGCCAGGTGGGGCTCCTCCTCAGAGAGCAGCCGCTGGAGGCCGAGAATCAGCGAGTACTCGCGCCGCCACTCGACGGACGGCTCGCTGCGGCCCTGCTCGATCTCCTTCAGCGCCGCGTCGAGCGCCGCACGGCGTGCGGCGTCCTCCGCGAGCGCGGTGTCGGGGTCCTCTCCTTCGAGCACGAAGGGTTCACGCGCGAATTCCTCGGCGCGCTTCAGTTCATCGCCGGAAACCGGCGAGGCATCGGCCACGGAGCTTCTTTCAGCCACGGTAGGGCGGTTCTCGATAAGGGAGGGACGTACCGAGCCGGCCGTTCAGGAGTCAGCGGGGTACGCCCGTGATGCGCCGCCGCTCTCATGAGTCCCGTGAGTAGCGACGGGCCAGGTCCTTGGGGGGACGCTTGGCGTACACCTATTGAAGCACACGGACGGCCAAATGGGGTCGCTGCGCCGCGTGCACCGCCCGCGGCTTGCGCGAACTGCGGGGTCGCTGCGCCAAATCGGGCTCTGCCATGCTTCGCGACGTGCGCCGGATCGTCCCGCTACTCGTGCTCGTCGCGCTGGCGGGTTGCGGCTCGGACGACGGGCCCGCGCCGCCGGGACCGCCTCCCAAGTTCATCGACGGCGGCCGCGCCGCGTTCGAGGCTCGAATCGACGCGGAGCGGGGCCGGCCGGTCGTGGTCAACAAGTGGGCATCCTGGTGTGGGCCATGTCGTCTCGAGTTCCCGTTCTTCCGAAGCCAGGCGCAGAAGCGCCGGGGCGACGTCGTGTTCCTGGGCGTGAACTCGAACGACAACCGCGGAGCGGCCGAGGACTTCCTGCGCGAGGAGCCGGTGCCCTACCCGCACTTCAGCGATCCGGATCTCGAGGTCGCCGCCTCCTTCAATGCCGTCCAGGCCTTCCCGAGCACGGCGTTCTACGACGCGAAGGGCAAGCTGGCCTTCGTGCACCAGGGCGGATACGCCAGCGAGAAGAAGCTGGCGCACGACATCGAGCGCTACACCCGCTGACGGTGGAGGTCCGCGAGGCACGCACGGATGACGAGCTGGCCGCCGCGCTCGCGCTGCGCGAGCGCGTCTTCTCCGGCGAGCAGGGAGTCTCCTTCGAGGCCGACCAGGACGGGCGCGACTCCGAGGCCACGCACATCGTCGCCGTGGACGAGGGGCTCGTCATCGGCACCTGCCGGCTGCTCTTCCGCGGCCAGATGGCGCGTCTCGGCAGGCTCGCCGTCGAGCGCGAGCGGCGCGGTGACGGCGTGGCCGCGGAGATCCTGAGCGAGGCCGACCGCCTCGCCGTCGAGGCCGGCGCCAACACGATCTCCCTGCACGCCCAGACCTACGCGCAGGCGCTCTACGAGCGCGCTGGATACGAGCAGCACGGCGCGGCGTTCGTGGAGGAGGGCATCGAGCACGTGGCCATGGAGAAGCGCCTTGCTTGAGGACTCACCTCAATGAGTCCTCAGCTCCGCATCGACCCTCTCACGGGCTTGCGGGTGATCGTCGCGGGCGAGCGCGGCTCGCGCCCGGGCGCGTTCCTCGACGTGGCGCCGCGCGAGCCGATCGACCCGGAGAGCGACCCCTTCGCCGCGGGGCACGAGGACCGCACGCCGCCGGAGCTGTACGCGCTGCGCGAGGACGGCGACTGGAAGGTGAGGGTGGTGCCCAACCTCTACCCGG
Source organism: Thermoleophilaceae bacterium (assembly GCA_035633575.1). Lineage (GTDB taxonomy): Bacteria > Actinomycetota > Thermoleophilia > Solirubrobacterales > Thermoleophilaceae > JACVRW01. The sequence goes on along the minus strand of DASQER010000152.1, from coordinate 3,184 downwards.
CGCTCTCGAATGGCGAGGCGGACGCGGGCGCCGACCCGCTCGCCTCCGGGCGCGGCGAGCCGGACCTGTTCGCCACCCGGCCGGCGACCGGCGCCCACGAGGTGATCGTGAACGCCCCCGACCCGGTCAGCTCGCTGGCGGAGCTCGACCCCGAGCAGGTGCAGACCGCCATGTCGGTGTGGCGCGAGCGCATGCGCGCGCACGACGGCGCCGCCTACGTCCACCTGATCGTGAACGAGGGCAAGGAGGCGGGCGCCTCGCTGCCGCACACGCACGCGCAGCTCTACGCGCTGCCGTTCGTGCCGGCCGCAGTGGCGCGCGAGCGCGAGCGCTTCACGGCCTACTCGGACCGCACCCAGGGCCGCAACCTGCTCGAGGACGTGGTCCAGGAAGAGGTGCGCCGCCGCGTGCGCATCGTCGCGATCGACGACGAGGCCGTGGCCATCGCCCCGTTCGCCGCGCGCGTCCCGTTTCACCTGCAGGTGGTCCCGCGGCGTCCGGTCGCGCGCTTCTCGGACGACGGCCCGCTTGGCGGCCGCCTGCTCCACGAGCTGCTGAACCGCCTCCGGGCCACGCTCGGGACGCTGCCCCCGCTCAACATGTGGGTCCGCACCGCGCCGCGCGACGCGGAGCGCTTCTGCTGGCGGATCGAGATCATGCCGCGCCTCGCCCAGCTCGCCGGCCTCGAGATCGGCACCGGAGTGCACCTGAACGTGCTGGCGCCCGAGGACGCGGCTCAGCGCCTTCGCGACGCCAGCGTGTAGCCTGCCGCCGCGCCGTGCCCCCCGTGCCCAGACAGGTCCCGATGTTCGCCGCCGAGCCGCCGCAGGAGCCGTTGCCCTACGGCCGCTGGGGCGAGGCGCTCGGCGAGCACTTCCAGCGCGCCGCCGAGACGGCGATCGCGGAGATCAGCTGGTTCCCCGACCGCACCTGGGCCGGCCGCACCTACGTGCCGGCCACGGCGCCCGCCCAGGACGGCGGCGAGGTGTTCGGCTTCGTCGCCTACACGCGCGAGCACGAGGGCGCCCAGGCGACCGACTTCACCGCCGCGGCGGACTTCACCGAGGAGACCGCCGACGAGAACCCCGACTGGACGCTCGACCTCTCCGACCACGAGATCGGCCACTGGCGCGGCACCGAGGGCAGGCGCGGCGTGATCACGCTCGTGTGGGGCGTCGCGCTCGTTGCGAACGGCGTGGCCGCCACCACCGAGCTCGGCCCCACGACGACGGACCAGTGCACGCTCGTCGAGGACCGCTTTACGCTCGTGTCGCTCGACGCCTACACCGGCGACTACGTCGAGGTCCTGCTGTTCGGCGCGCGCGGTGCCGAACTGGCCCGCGAATCCCTGTACGAGGACTGAGTCGCTTGCGCAAAGACGAGTAACTTCTCCCTGGCAATGGAGAAGGTCCGCGGACAGCGCTGCGTGCTGCTCAAGTTCGGCGAGCTCGCGCTGAAGGGGCGCAACCGGCCGCTGTTCGTGAACGCGCTCGAGCGCAACCTGCGCAGGCTCACCGCGGACCTCGGCTCGCTCGAGGTGCGCCACCGCGGCGGCGTCCTGATCGTGACCGGTGACGTGCCCGAGGACGCGCTCGTCGAGCGCTGCCTGGCGCTGCCGGGCCTTAGCGTCGTCCAGCCGGCCGTGCGTTGCGAGCGCGACCCCGCCGCGGGGGCCGACGCGGCCGTCGCGCTCCTGCGCGGCCGTCCCGGCCGCACGTTCGCAATCCGCTCACGGCGGCGCGACAAGCGCTATCCGCTGCGCTCGATCGAGCTCTCGCGAGTGATCGGCGAGGCGGTCCGCGTGCGGCTCGGGCTCGACGTCGACCTCTCGAACCCCGACCTCGTCGTGCACGTGGAGGTGGACCACAAGGAGCTGCTCGTCTCGGCCGACCGCCTGCGCGGGGCCGGCGGCCTGCCGGTGGGCTCGAGCGGCCGCGCGCTCGTGCTGCTCTCGGGCGGCCTGGACTCGCCCGTGGCCGCCTACCGGATGATGAAGCGCGGGCTGCGCTGCGATTTCGTGCACTTCAGCGGCCGCCCCTTCACGGGCCCCGAGTCGATCTACAAGGCCTACGCGCTCACCGGCCGGCTCGACCGCTTCCAGGGCGACTCGCGCCTGTTCGTGGTCTCGTTCGGGACCGCCCAGCGCCGGCTCGCCACGGCCGGGGCCGGGCGCCTGCAGGTGCTCTCGCAGCGGCGGCTGATGGTGAAGGTGGCCTCCGAGCTCGGCCGCCGCGAGGGCGCCGAGGCGCTCGTGACCGGGGACTCGCTCGGCCAGGTCGCATCGCAGACGCTGCCGAACCTCGCCGTGGTCGAGGAGGCGGCCGAGCTGCCGCTGCTGCGGCCGCTGATCGACCGCGACAAGTCGGAGATCGTCGAGATCGCGAAGCAGCTCGGCACCTACGAGATCTCGATCCTGCCCGACGAGGACTGCTGCCAGCTCTTCTCGTCCGAGCTCGCCGTGACGCGTGGGCACACCGACGACCTGCGCCAAATCGAGCACACGGCCGACATCGAGGAGATGGTGGACGGGCTGGTGGAGTCGGCCGAGCTCCACCACCCGCGCCTCGAGGACGCGCGGCCCAAGCCCGAGCCGGTCCGAGCACTATCGTCTCCTGGCGAGCCCCGATAGCTCAGCCGGATAGAGCGACTCCCTCCTAAGGAGTAGGCCGCAGGTTCGAATCCTGCTCGGGGCGTGGAATCCGGGAGCCGCGTGTCCCGAGCGTGTCCCGAACCCGTGACGGGCGGCCGGGAAGATTTAGGCATGACGGTTCAGACTGCCCCCGACCACGCGAGCGACTTCCTGACGGTCGGCGAGGCGATGGGCGAGCTTCGCTGCTCCGAGTCCACAATCCGCCGGCTGATCGGGAGTGGGGAGCTGGCCGCCGTGAAGATCGGCAGCGCGCGCGCCATCCGCATCCCGCGCGCCGGCCTGACAGACCTCCTGGCCCCCGTGACCCCGGATGACGCAGCATGACCTGGACAATCGCGGTTCCCTTCCGTTCCCGCGACGAGCCGCTCTCCGCGGTTGGCGACGCCGCCCGCCGTGCCTTCTCGACAGACGAGGACCGCGCCGTCGCGCGGCAGCTCGTGCTCGGGGCGGCTGCGGACGGCGTCGCTACCGTCGGCGGGCTGCTCGACAAGCTTGAAAAGCTCGGCCCGGCGCAGCGACGGTCCCTCCTCGACC
>DASQER010000151.1:0-3625 GCA_035633575.1 Thermoleophilaceae bacterium | reverse complement strand
TGCATCAGGACGCGCCCTGGCGTGACGACGAGCGCGACGCGGACAGCGACGGCCTGGCCAACTGGCTCGAGTCGGCCGGCGGACCGAGCAACAACCAGTGGTGGAAGGGTTTCTGGGGCCAGGACGCGATCAAGATCAAGCCCTGGGCTGAGGAGTCCTACTGCGGCGCCCGGCCCGGTCTCTTCGAGCAGCGCCCGTTCGGGAACCTCGACCTGGCGAACCCCGACGTGGACGGCGACTCGCTGCTCGACGGCGAGGACGACCAGGACAACGACGACTGGTCGAACGTCTACGAGCTCTACGAGCTGATGCTCGACGTCGATGGCAACGGCAACCCGGCCTGGTGCACCTACCCGGCCGGCCTGATCCCGACGGTGAGCGTCGGGGGAACCGACATGCCGGTCAACCCGTTCAACCCCTGCGCGCCGAACCCGAGCTCGCGTACCTGCAGCGACTACGTCCCCTTCTAGGCAGTCCTCCCAGCAGTCCCTCCTCCAACCTGGCGCCCGCACCCTCATAAGTAGGGTGTGGGCGCCATGTCGTTGCGCTTCGTAACCGCCGGGGAGTCCCACGGCCCGGGCCTCACCGCGATCGTCGAGGGCCTTCCGGCCGGTCTCGAGCTGCGGCCCGAGGACATCGACCGCGATCTCGCCCGGCGCCAGCTCGGGCACGGCCGCGGCGGGCGCATGAAGATCGAGAAGGACCGCGCGCAGGTCACGGCCGGGGTCCGCCACGGGCGCACGCTCGGGAGCCCGGTGGCGATGTGGATCGAGAACCGCGACTACCAGAACTGGGAGGAGCGGATGAACCCCTGGCCGGTGGAGGCGGAGGTCGCCGAGGTGCACCTGCCGCGGCCCGGCCACGCCGACCTGGCCGGCATCCAGAAGTACGGGCACACGGACGTGCGCAACGTGCTCGAGCGCGCGTCGGCCCGCGAGACCGCGGCACGGGTGGCCGCCGGGGCGCTCGCCAAGGCCTACCTGCGCGAGCTGGGCGTGGAGGTGCTCTCGCACGTGACGCGCATCGGCACCGTCACGGCGCCCGCGCGCGAGGGGCTGCGCCCGGGGGACTTCGAGGGCGTGGACGAGTCGCCCGTGCGCTCGCTCGACGCCGCGGCGAGCGAGGCGATGGTCGCCGAGATCGACGCCGCCCGGAAGGCCAACGAGTCGCTCGGCGGCGAGTTCGAGGCGATCGCCTTCGGCCTCGTGCCGGGCATCGGCTCGCACATCTCGTGGGAGGAGCGCCTCGACGGGCGCCTGGCCGGAGCGGTGATGTCGATCCAGGCGATGAAGGGCGTGGGCATCGGGGACGGCTTCGCGCTGGCCGGGCGGGTGGGCTCCGCGGCCCACGACGAGATCTTCTGGTCGGACGAGAGCGGCTATCACCGCGAGACGAACCGCGCCGGCGGCCTGGAGGGCGGCATGACCACCGGCGACCCGCTCGTGGTGGTGGGCGCGATGAAGCCGCTTCCCACCCTCACGAAGCCCCTGCGCTCGGTGGACACCGAGACGAAGGAGCCCGCGCAGGCGCTGCGGGAGCGCACCGACTCCTGCACGGTCCCGGCCGCCGCGGTGGTGGGCGAGGCGATGGTCGCGCTCGTGCTGGCGGCGGCGTACGGCGAGAAGCTCGGGGGCGACCACATCGACGACGCCAGGGCGGCGCTGCGCGCGTACGAGGAGCGCATCGGCTGGAGGCGCGCATAGCTCTCGTGCTGGTCGGCTTCATGGGTGCCGGCAAGTCCACCGGTGTCCGCTCGCTCGCCGCCGAGCTGGGCGCCGAGGCGCTCGACTCCGACCGCGAGCTGGAGCGGCGGCTGGGCGAGCCGGTCGAGTCCTTCTTCGACAGGGAGGGCGAGGAGGCGTTCCGCGCGCGCGAGGAGGAGCTGGTGCTCGAGCTGCTCTCGCGCACCGACGCGCAGGTGATCGCGCTCGGCGGCGGCGCGCTCGGCTCGGAGCGCGTTCGGGAGGCGCTGGCGCCCCACACGGTGGTGCACCTGGAGGTGGCGCCGGAGGAGGCCTGGCGCCGCGCGTCCGCCAGGGGCCGGCCGCTCGCCCGCGACCGGGGCCGATTCGCGCAGCTGCACGGCGATCGCGTCGCGCTCTACGAGTCGGTGGCCGACGCCGTGCTGCCGCCGGGCGACCGCGACGCGCCGCGGCGCGCCCTGCCGGCGCTGCGGGCGCTGGCCGACGCGCCCTCCGGCACACGCCTCGTGTGGGCGTCCGCATCCTCAGGGGAGTACCCCGTGTTCCTCGGGCGCGGGCTGATCCAGTCCGGCTTCTTCCACCCCGGGGACGGGCGCCGGCTCGTGGTGACCGACGAGAACGTGGCCCGGGCGCAGCCGTTCGAGGGCGACGAGCGGATCGTCGCGATGCCCGGTGAGGAGCACAAGTCGATCCACGGGGCCGAGTTCGTGCTGCGCGCGCTGGCCCAGGCGGGGGCCGAGCGCGGCGACATCGTGGCGGCGGTGGGCGGCGGAGTGGTGGGCGACCTGGCCGGCTTCTGCGCCGCGGTCTACCAGCGCGGCATGCGCCATGTGCAGGTGCCGACCACGCTGGTGGCCCAGGTGGACTCGGCCTACGGCGGCAAGACCGGCGTGGACCTGCCGGAGGGGAAGAACTACGCGGGCGTCTTCCACCAGCCCTCGGCGGTGCTCTGCGACCCGGCGGCCCTCGAGACACTGCCGGCGGAGGAGCTGGCGGCGGGCTACCCGGAGGTGGTGAAGACGGCGCTGATCGCCGGCGGGCCGCTCTGGGCGCGCGTGCGCCAGGGCGGTGAGGTGGACGCCGAGGTCATCCTCGGCTGCGTGCGCACGAAGCTGGCCGTGGTCGCGGAGGACGAGCGCGACTCGGGGCGCCGCCAGGTGCTCAACCTCGGCCACACGATCGGGCACGCCATCGAGGCCGCCACGGGCTATACGCGCTACCGCCACGGCGAGGCGGTCGCCGTCGGCCTGCTCGCGGCGCTCAGGCTGTCCGGGCGCGAGGCGCTGCGCGACGAGGTGGCCGAGCTGCTGGCGGCGGGCGGCCTGCCGCCCGCGTTCTCGGGCGCCTCGGTCGACGACGTGGTCGAGCTGGTCGGGCGCGACAAGAAGCGCTCCGGCGGCCGGGTACCGTTCGTGCTGGTGGACGCGCCCGGAGAGGTCAGCCCCGGCCACGAGGTGGACCCCGCCGAGCTGCGCGCCGCGGTCGAGGAGGTGCGGGCGGGATGAGGCTCCGCGTGGAGGTGATGCACGGCGTGAACTTCGACGTGCTGGGCAGCCGCAGCGCCGACCACTACGGTGGGCTCACGCTCACGGAGCTCGAGGTGAAGGTGAAGCGCTTCGCCCGCGAGCTCGAGATGCAGGTGAGCTTCTCCCAGACCAACCACGAGGGCGATTTCTGCGAGCGGCTGCACCGGGCGGGTGTGAGCGCCGACGGGCTCGTGCTGAACCCGGGCGCCTGGACGCACTACTCGTACGCGATCCGCGACGCGCTCGAGGTCACGGGGCTGCCCGCTGTGGAGGTCCACCTCTCGGCCGTCGACGAGCGCGAGGAGTGGCGGCGCAAGTCGGTGATCCGCGACCTCTGCATCGGCTGCGTGCAGGGCAAGGGAGTGGACGGCTACCGTGAGGCGCTCGAGATGCTGA
>DASQER010000150.1:0-2671 GCA_035633575.1 Thermoleophilaceae bacterium | reverse complement strand
TGCGGGACGTCGTTCTCTGCCACTGCGTCGAGTGCCGGCGCTGGGCTGGGCATTTCTGGGCCGCGACGGCGGCTCAGCGCGACGATCTGAAGATCGTCCAGGACGGCGCCCTGCGCTGGATCGACAGTCCGGAGAGCAGCGCGCACGCGCGGCGCGGCTTCTGCGGCGAGTGCGGCTCCGGCCTGTTCTGGGACGCACCCGGGCGCGACACGATCAGCATCGCCGCGGGCGCGCTCGATGCGCCGACCGGCCTGCGCACCGTGGGCGAGATTTACATCGAGAGCGCCGGGGACTATTACGAGGTCTAGATTCAGGGCATGGCTTCCTACCTCCACACCTGCTACCGCATCGGCGACATCGACCGCTCCGTCTCCTTCTACGAGAAGCTCGGCTTCGAGGAGCGGCGCCGGATGAACATCGGCGATGAGGCGATCAACGTCTTCATGGGCCTGCCGGACGCGGACCCCGTGCTCGAGCTGACCTACAACCACGGCGTGGACTCCTACGACCTCGGCACGGGCTACAACCACATCGCGATCGCGGTCGAGGACATCAACGGCACGCTCGAGGAGCTGGCCGGCGACGGCATCGAGCCGGAGAAGCCGCCGTACCGTCCCGGGGGCCGCACCGAGGGGCCGATGATCGCCTTCGTGCGCGACCCCGACGGGTACCGGATCGAGCTGATCGAGCGCCGCTAGCCTCGGTGGCATGGCGCAGCGCACCGAGATCTTCGACGTAGGAAAGCTCGGCCTCTCGTCCGGTGAGGGCAGGAGGCTCGAGCTCAAGGTGCCGGTGGCCGGGTTCGAATTCGGCGGCCAGCGCTACGACGTGGTCGGCGGCTCGGTGGAGGCCGTGCTCGACTTCTCACACACCGTCCGCGGGTACGCCTTCCGGCTGCGTTTCGAGACGGCGCTCGCGGGGCCGTGCGTGCGCTGCCTCGAGGAGGCGGGGCACGCCCTGGAGGTCGACGCCCGGGAGATCGACCAGCCCGGCGGGGGTGAGGACCTGAGCTCGCCCTATCTCGACGAGGCGGAGCTCGACGTGCAGGCATGGGCGCGCGACGCCCTGGCGCTCGCGCTCCCGACGCAGATCGTTTGCCGCGAGGACTGCGCCGGCCTCTGCGCGGTCTGCGGCGAGAACCTGAACCGCTCGCCCGAGCACGCGCACGAGCGCGAGCCCGACCCCCGCTGGGCCGCGCTGCGCGAGCTGAAGCTCGACTAGCTAAGGGGGTCAGACCCCCTTGGCGCGGCACCGCGCCGCGGCTCACGCCGGGCCGGCTGCGGGCGCCGCCTCCGGAAACTCGGCCTGCTCTGAGCCCAGCGGCGTCCTGCCGCGGATCAGGTCCGAGGCGCGCTCCGCGAGCGCGATCACCGGGCCGTTCGTGTTGCCGCGCGGGACGGCCGGCATCACCGAGGCGTCCACCACGCGCAGCCCCTCGACGCCGCGCACGCGCAGCTCGCGGTCGACCACCGCGCCGGGGTCGTCGCCCATGCGGCACGTGCCGACCGGGTGGTAGAGCGTCTGCAGGTTCGCGCGCACGGCGGCGAGGATGTCCTCGTCGGAGTTGGAGGCCGGCCCGATCAGCATGCCCGTCGAGAGGCTGGCCAGCGGCTCGCTCGCGCAGATCTCGAGGCACCTCCTCACGCCGGCGACCATGGAGGCCACGTCATCCGGGTGCTCGAGGTAGTTGTGCACGATCAGCGGCTTGGCCGTCGGGTCCGGGGAGCCGAGCACGACGTAGCCGCGGCTCTTCGGCTTCAGGACGCAGGCGCCGAGTGCGAAGCCGTGGCCGTCGCCCGGCACTAGCCCCTCCGACTGGAAGCGGGCGGGCGTGAAGTGGAACTGGACGTCCGGCGCCTCGAGGCCGTCCCGGGTCCGCATGAAGCCGCCGGCCTCCGCCACGTTGGAGGTGAGCGGGCCGCGGCCCTCCGCCTCGAAGAGCGCCAGGTTCTCCTCGTTCAGCGCCCCGAACAGCGAGATCTCCTCGTCGATGCCGTACACCGCGCCCGCGTTCGGGTGGTCGTGCAGGTTGAGGCCGACCTCGGGCAGCTCGGACACCACCTCGATCTGGAGCTGCTCGAGCTCCTCGGGTCGGCCGAGGCCCGAGAGCATCAGGAGCTGGGGCGAGTTGTAGGTCCCGCACGCCACGATCACCTCACGCTCCGCGCGGTGGACCAGCATCTCGCTCAGCCGCGTGCCCACGACGCCCACCGCGCGCCCGCCCTCGAACAGCAGCGAGAGCGCGTGCACGTGCGTCTCGACAGTCAGATTCGGCCGGTCCATCACCGGGTGCAGGTACGCGACCGCCGCGCTGGCGCGCGCGCCGCCGCGCTGGGTCAGCTGGTACAGCCCGACGCCGTCCTGCTCGGCCCCGTTGAAGTCGTCGTTCGAGGGCAGGCCGGCCGCCGCGGCGGCCTCCAGGAACGCCTGGGAGAGCGGGTTGCGCGAGCGGCCCTCCGAGACCGGGAGCGGGCCGCCGGCGCCGTGGAACTCGTCCGCCCCGCGCTCGTTGTCCTCGGCGCGCTTGAAGTAGGGCAGCATCTCGTCCCAGGTCCAGCCCGGGCCCCACTCGTCGTAGTCCACGGGGTTGCCGCGGATGTAGATCATCGCGTTGATCGAGGAGGAGCCGCCCAGCACCTTCCCGCGCGGGAGGTAGATGCGGCGATCGTTC
>DASQER010000149.1:0-5751 GCA_035633575.1 Thermoleophilaceae bacterium | reverse complement strand
GCGCGAGCAGTCGCAGAACATCAAGCGCCTCATGGAGATCGGCTCGTACAGGGGCCTGCGCCACCGGCGCGGCCTGCCGGTCAACGGCCAGAGGACGAAGACGAACGCGCGCACCCGCAAGGGCCCGAAGCGCGGCTCCTCCGCCGGAGGCGGCAAGAAGAAGGTGAGGAAGCACTAGATGCCCCAGGCACGCAGGCCCCGCGGACGCAAGCGCGTCCGGAAGAACGTGCCCTTCGGCCAGGCGCACATCAAGACGAGCTTCAACAACACGATCGTGTCGCTGAGCGACAAGGACGGCAACGTGATCGCGTGGGAGTCCGCCGGCGGCGCCGGCTTCAAGGGCTCGCGCAAGTCCACGCCCTTCGCAGCGCAGGTCACGGCGGACGCCGCCGCGCGCAAGGGCATGGAGCACGGCCTCCAGAAGGTCGAGGTATTCGTGAAGGGCCCGGGCTCCGGCCGCGAGACGGCGATCCGCTCGCTTCAGGCCGCCGGGCTCGAGATCACCGGAATTCGCGACGTGACGCCGCAGGCCCACAACGGCTGCCGTCCGCGCAAGAGGAGGCGAGTCTAGGTAATGGCCCGCGAGACCGGGCCTCAGTGCAAGCAGTGCCGCCGGGAGGGCACGAAGCTCTTCCTCAAGGGTGAGCGCTGCCTTACGGACAAGTGCGGCGTCGAGCGGCGGAACTACCCGCCGGGCGACCACGGCCGCGGACGCTCGCGCCAGTCGGAGTACCGGCTGCAGCTGCGCGAGAAGCAGAAGGCCCGCCGCTATTACGGCGTGCTCGAGAAGCAGTTCCGCAACTACTACGCGAAGGCGAGCCGCCAGTCCGGCGTGACCGGCGAGAACCTGCTGCGCCTTCTGGAGTCCCGCTTCGACAACGTGCTCGTGCGGCTCGGCTTTGCCGGCTCGCGCCGCCAGGGACGCCAGATGATCCGCCACGGCCACTGGTTCATCAACGGCCGCCGGGTGGACATCCCCTCGTACCAACTGAAGCCCGACGACGTCATCACGATGAAGCCGAGCGCTCCGGTCGAGCCGGTCGTGCGTGACGCGACCGAGCTGACCTCCATCGTGCCGGCCTGGCTCCAGGCCGACCACGACGGCCTCACCGCGAAGGTGCTCCGCCTCCCCGAGCGTGCGGAGATCACCACGCCGGTGCAGGAGCAGCTCATCGTCGAGCTCTACTCGAAGTAGCACCGACCTCCCGCGCGCCCGGTCGGGCGCGGCGCGGATACAAGCGAAGGAAGCACCTCTCCCAATGATCGAGTTTCAGACTCCCCAAATTTCTGCCGAGAAGGTCGAGGACAACCGCGGCACCTTCACGATCGAGCCGCTCGACCGCGGCTTCGGCTACACGTTCGGCAACTCGCTGCGTCGCGTGCTGCTGTCGTCGCTGGCCGGCGCCGCCGTTACGAGCGTCCGCATCGAGGGCGTCGCGCACGAGTTCTCCACGATCGGCGGCGTGAAGGAGGACGTGACCGACATCGTCCTCAACTTCAAGGAGGTCGTCTGCCGCATGCATTCCGATGCGGCGGAGATCGAGGCGCCGCTGGTCGTGACCGGGCCCGGTGACATCACCGCGGGCGACATCGACCTGCCCTCGGGCGTCGAGATCCTCAACCCCGAGACGCACATCGCGACGCTCGAGAAGAAGACCAAGCTCGAGGTGTACCTCACGATCGGCCACGGCCGCGGCTACTCCCCGGCGGAGGACAACAAGACGCCGGACCAGCCGATCGGCGTGATCCCGATCGACTCGATCTTCTCGCCGGTGAAGCGCGTGGCGTACTCGGTGGACTCGGCCCGTGTCGGCCAGAAGACCGACTACGACAAGCTCACGATGGACATCGAGACGGACGGGTCGCTCGACCCGGAGGCCGCGCTGCGCGAGGCCGCGGAGATCCTCATCAAGTACCTGGCGATCTTCACGGACGCCGACCGCGTCGAGGCGCTGCGCGACCAGGGTGCCGCCCTCGTGGCGGGCACTGACGGCCTCGGCGACGGCGCCGGCTCGTCCGCCGCGGGCGGGATGGACGACATCCTGATCGAGGAGCTCGAGCTGGGCGTCCGCTCGTATAACTGCCTGAAGCGCGCCGGCATCCAGACCGTCGGCGATCTCGTGCAGAAGTCCGAGTCCGAGCTGGCCGCGATTCCGAACTTCGGCCGCAAGTCGATCGAGGAGGTCAAGGAGACCCTCGACGCTCGTGGCCTGGGGCTGCGCGCCGGGTAAGGTTCTCCGCCATGCGCCACCAGAAGCAGAGGGGCAAGCTGTCCCGTGATCCAGCGCACCGCAAGTCGCTGTTCATGAACCTCTGCCGCGAGGTGATCGACCACGAGCGCATCCAGACCACCGAGGCGAAGGCCAAGGCGGTCAAGCCGGAGCTCGAGCGGCTGATCACGCTCGCGAAGAAGGGCGACCACCACTCCCGCCGCCTGGCGATGGCCCGGCTCGGGCAGGACAAGTTCGTGGTCTACAAGCTCTTCGAGGAGATCGCCCCGCGCTACGCCGACCGCCCCGGCGGCTACACGCGCATCCTGAAGCTGGGACCGAGGAAGTCCGACTCCACGGAGATGGTCTTCCTCGAGCTCGTCTGAGCTAGGACGCCGCGAACCGGCGCAGCGCCTCGCGGCCGCCGCTTGCGATCGGCGCGCCGTGGGCGACCAGCAGCACGTCGAAGTCGAGCTCGTCGGCAAGGCGTCCGAAGGCGCGCTTGAGGCCCGCCTTGGTCTTCTCGGGCTCGTCCATGTACTTGTCGGGGACGAAGTGCAGGTCCTCGCCGTAGCGGATCGCGCCGTCGGCCACGCTGAGCGCGTTCACCGACGGGATGTGGAAGGCGGCCTCGTCGGGACTGATCGCGTTCACCTCGTGGACCGTGATCGCGCCGCCGGCGAGCGACTCGCCGAAGTCGTAGGGCGCGATCGGCGTGTCGTCTCCGAACTCGTGCATGCCGGTGCGCGGGGCCTTCACCGCAGCGTCGAAGCGCTCGGCCGCCTCGAGGCTGTCGCGCAGGTGGTGGCGGCAGGAGAGCAGGACCAGGTCCACGTCCTCGACTTCGGCCGGCACGGCTATCGGATCGAGCAGCACGCGCAGGTCCGGGAGCCAGTAGGAGCTCACGTCCACGCCGATCATCGGATGGGGCGCCTGCCAGTGCCAAATGCCCGGGGCGATTTCGTCCATGGGCCCATTTTGCAACAAATCCTGCAACTTGCAGGAATTTCGCCTGATAGAACGACGGGCGTCCTGACGCCGAGTCGCCGCGACCCCAGGGTCCGGCGAGCGGGGGAACCGATGCGGCCTTCGGGCCGCTGGGGCGAATCGCCCGGGCCGCGTGCCCGGGCGTAGCGCACAGCGCGAGCCCGTCAGCTCACCTCGTAGGCGGAACCCGACAAGAAGGCTTCGAAGACGTGCAAACGCATCTCAGGCGAGGGCTGACCGTGGCAGCCGTCGTGGCTCTGGCCGGCTCCGCCGGTGCCCTGGCGACCGCCGAGGCGCCCGATGCGGCGGCGCAGACCAGCGCAAGCGCGTCGAGCAAGCGCGGCGACGTCAGGGCGCTCCAGCGCAAGGTCGGCGTGGCCGCGGACAGCGTCTTCGGCCCCGCCACCGAGCGCGCCCTGAAGCGCTGGCAGCGCCGCCACGGCCTCGTGGCCGACGGGATCGCCGGGCCCCAGACTCGCTCGGCCATGGGCCTCGGCGCCGGGCCCGTCCTGAAGCGCAGGGGCGGCGGCTCCGGCCGGCGCGGCCGTGCGGGCCGCGCGCACCCGCGCTCGCAGCGCGGAGGCGGCGTCAGGTCGCTCCAGCGCAGGATCGGCGTGCCCGCCGACGGCGTCTTCGGGCCCGCCACCGAGGCGGCCCTGAAGCGCTGGCAGAGCGCGCACGGGCTCGTGGCCGACGGCGTAGCCGGTCCCCAGACACGGGCCGAGCTCGGGCTCGGCTCAGGCCCGCTGCTGAAGCGCCGCGGCGGTGGCTCCGGCGGCCGCGGCGGCAGGCTCAGCCGGGTGATCGCGGCCGCGAACCGGATCGCCACGGCGCCGTACAGGTACGGCGGCGGGCACGGCACCTACCACGACAGCGGCTACGACTGCTCCGGATCGGTCTCCTATGCCCTGCACGGCGGCGGCCTGCTCAGGACCCCGCTCGACTCGAGCGGCTTCATGAGCTACGGCCGCCCGGGGCCCGGCAGGCACATCACGATCTACGCGCACGCGGGTCACGCCTACATGACGATCGACGGCCGCCGCTTCGACACGAGCGCCCGCCGCGAGACCGGCTCGCGCTGGACGAGCACGCCGCGCTCGTCCTCCGGCTACGTGGTTCGCCACCCGCCGGGGCTCTGAGCGCGCGACAATCCGCTGATGATCAGCGCGCTCCGTCGCGTCCGCCGGCGCTTCCTGCCGGCCCACATCCGCGCCGACATCCGAGACACCGCGCTCCTGGTGGCGCTCCTGGAGGAGGTGCTCGAGCCGGACTCGGACTGCCTCGACGTGGGCGCGCACGCCGGCTCGGTGCTGCAGGAGATGGTGCGGATCGCGCCGGACGGGCGGCACGTCGCCTGGGAGCCGCTGCCGGCGTTCGCGAGCCGGCTGCGCGAGCGCTTCCCCTCGGTCCGGGTCCGCCAGGCGGCCCTGTCGGACCGCGCCGGGGAGCGCGAGTTCGCGCACGTGGTCGCCGATCCGGGCTGGAGCGGCTTCCTCGCGCGCGAGGCGCCGGCGGGCGGTGCGGTGGAGACGATCACGGTTCGCTCCGAGCGCCTCGACGACGTGCTCCCGGACGGCGTGCGCCCCGCGTTCGTGAAGATCGACGTGGAGGGCGCGGAGGAGGAGGTGCTCATCGGGGCCATGGAGACCCTGCGTCGCCACCAGCCGGTCGTGGCATTCGAGCACGGTCGCGGCTCCGCAGACCACTACGGCACGACCCCCGGCGGCATCCACGAGCTGCTCGCCGAGCTGGGCTATGAGGTGAGCGGCCTCGACGGCGATGGCCCGTACGACGTGGAGCGCTTCGTGGAGATCTTCGCGTCCGGGCAGCGCGTGAACTTCGCCGCCCGCCCGGCGCGGTAGCGCCTCCGCACAGGCATTCCCCACAAACCTGATCGACTTTCTGCTACGGTGCCGCACCCTGTGAAGTCGATTGACAAGGTGGACAATGTGAGGGCTGGCATGCGCTCGCTCAGCCCGCTCCTCGCCGGCCTGGCGCTGCTCGCCATGCTGGTGGTGGTCGCGAGCGGCTGCGGCGGTACGTCGAACGACTCCAACGCGTCTGGCGGCTCAGGCGGCGGCGGAAAGCTGACCCTCGTGGCGTACTCCACCCCCGAGGAGGCCTACAAGGAGCTGATCCCGGCCTTCAACGAGACCCCGGAGGGCAAGGGTGTCGGCTTCGACCAGTCGTACGCCTCGTCCGGCGAGCAGTCGCGCGCCGTCGAGGGCGGCCTGCCCGCCGATGTCGTCGAGTTCTCACTCGAGCCGGACATCACCAGGCTCGTCGACGCGGGACTGGTGGACAAGGGTTGGAACCAGAACAAGTACAAGGGCATGGTCACCGACTCGACCGTGGTGTTCATGGTCCGGAAGGGCAACCCGAAGAACGTCAAGACCTGGGACGACCTCGTGACGGGTGACGTCGAGGTGCTCGAGCCGAACCCGTTTACCTCGGGCGGCGCGAAGTGGAACATCATGGCCGCGTACGGCGCCCAGCTCGAGCAGGGCAAGCAGCCGGACGAGGCCAAGCAGTACCTCGCCAGGCTGTTCGAGAA
>DASQER010000148.1:0-4687 GCA_035633575.1 Thermoleophilaceae bacterium | reverse complement strand
TTCGCCACCTGCCGCACGATCGAGATGGGTCCGCTGCGCGTGCTCGCCTCGCGCATCTCGTACGTCGGCGACCTCGGCTGGGAGCTCTACGTGCCGATCGAGCAGGGCGCCAAGCTCTGGGACATGGTCTGGGAGGCGGGCGGGCCGCACGGAGTCGTGCCCGCCGGCATCGGCGTGTACGGCACCACCGGCCGGCTCGAGAAGTGCTACCGCGCCTTCGGCTTCGAGCTCGACGGCGAGTACAACGTCGTCGAGGCCGGCATGGCGTGGGGCAAGGTCAAGGAGCAGGACTTCGTCGGCAAGGAGCCGCACGTGCGCCACCGCGAGGAGGACCCGGCCGCGGTGATGTGCACGCTCACCGTGGACGACCACGCCTCGAGCAGCGGACAGAAGCGCTACATGCTCGGCGGCGAGCCGATCGTCACGCGCGACGGCGAGCCGCTGACCGACTCCAAGGGGCGGCGCTCGTTCGTCACGAGCGCGGGCGCGGGCCCGTCGGTCGGCAAGCACATCCTGCTCTCCTACCTGCCCCCCGAGCACGCGAACGTGGGCGAGCAGCTCGCCGTCGAGTACATGTGCGAGCGCTACCCCGTGACGGTGGAGCGCGCCGACTCGACGCCGCTGTTCGACCCGGACAACGAGCGGGTCAAGGCGGCTGACGCGGTCCCGGCATGAGGATCCTCGCCTGCGTGAAGCGCGTGCCGCTGACGGGCGGCAAGATGGTCCTAACGGCGGACGAGCAGGCACTCGAGACGCGCCATCTCGGCTTCACGATCAGCCCGCACGAGGAGTGCGGGGTGGAGGAGGCGGTCCGGCTCGTGGAGGAGCACGGCGGCGAGGTCGCGGTGCTCACGCTCGGGCCGGCAGAGGCGGAGGAGCAGATCCGCGACTCGCTCGCGAACGGCGCCGACCGCGGCATCCACCTGGTCACCGAGGGCGAGGAGTGGGACCCGCAGGCCACGGCGGCGGCGATCGTCGCGACGGCCCAGGCCGAGGAGGCCGCCGGCGGCGGCTTGGACCTGATCGTGTTCGGCAACGAGTCGGCCGACTCGGGCAACTACCAGGTGGGCATCCGCGTGGCGCACGCGCTCGGCCGCCCGGTCGTGACCGGGCTCAAGGGCCTCTCGGTCGCGGACGGGCGCGCCCGCTGCGAGCAGGAGGCGCCGGGCGGGCGCGACGTCTACGACGTCCCGCTGCCCGCGGTGGTGAGCGTGCTCGAGGGCATCAACCTGCCGCGCTACCCGTCGGTGCCGGCGAAGCTGCGCGCGCGCCAGAAGCCGGTCGAGTCGAGCACGCCGGAGCGGCCCGCGGCGCGGCTCCAGAAGCAGCGCCTGGTGGTGCCGCCCGGGCAGGGCAAGCAGGCCGAGGTCCTCGGCGAGGGCCCTGAGGCCGCGCCGGCCGTGGTGAACGTGATGCGCGAGCTGGGGGTGGCGTGATGGGCGTGCTCGTGCTCGTGGAGCACGACGAGGAGCTTTCCCTTCAGGCCATCGCCCTCGCCCGCGACGCCGGCGAGCCGCTGCACGCCCTGCTCATCGGCAGCGCCGAGGGTGCTGCGCAGCTCGGCGCGTACGGCGTGAGCACCGTCCACGTCGCCGAGGAGGAGCGCCTCGGCGCGTACGCACCCGGGGCGTGGGCCACGTGCGTGAACGAGGTCATCGACCGCGTGCAGCCAAGCGCTGTGGTGGCCGCCGGCACGAACCGCGGCAACGAGGTGTTGAGCCATTTGGCGGCGCGGAGGGACCTCCCCTTTGCGGCCAACTGCATCGCGGTGGGCAGCGACGGCACCGTTACGCGCGTCCGCTGGGGCGGCAGCCTCCTCGAGGAGGCCCGCATCAACTCGGAGCTCAAGCTGCTCACCGTCGCGCCCCACATGGTCGAGGCATCGACGGTGGACGGCGCCGAGGCGTCGGTCGAGCGCTTCACCCCGGCGCTCCAGGACTCGGACCTCGCGGTGCGGGTGGGCGAGCACGTGGACGCGGTCTCCACCGGCATTTCGCTCGCCGAGGCCAAGGTCGTGGTGAGCGGCGGGCGCGGGGTCGGCTCGGCGGACGGCTTCGGGATCCTCGAGGAGCTCGCGGGCCTGCTGGACGCGGCCGTCGGCTGCTCGCGCGTCGTCACGAGCGCGGGCTGGCGCCCGCACACCGACCAGGTCGGGCAGACCGGCACGAGGGTCGCGCCCGACCTCTACATCGCCTGCGGCATCAGCGGCGCCACGCAGCACATCGCAGGCTGCAAGGGAGCGAAGAAGATCCTCGCCATCAACTCCGACGCGGAAGCGCCCATCCTCGCCAGCGCCGACTACGCGGTGATCGGCGACCTGGCCGAGATCGTGCCGGCGATCACGGCGGAGCTGAGAAAGGCGCAGGCCTCATAGGCGTCGCGCTCGGAGCACTCGCGCTCGCCGCCGCGCTCGCGGTCAGCGGCGCGCTGTTCATCCGCCGCACGAAGCTGCTCGTCGGCCTCGTGAGGCTCGGCAAGCCGGTCGAGCGCTTCGACGACCTGCCCAAGCGGGTCAAGAACGAGGCCGTGATCGTGCTCGGCCAGAGGAAGCTGCTCCAGCGGCTCGTGCCCGGCCTGATCCACGCCGCCATCTTCTGGGGATTCCTCGTCCTCCTCCCCACGATCGTGGTCGCGATGATCGGCGCGGTGGACCGCGACGCCACGCTGCCGTGGCTCGGCCACCAGGGCTGGTTCGCGCTGATGGTGGACGTGTTCGCGCTGCTGGTGCTGATCGGCGTGCTCGGCGCGGTGGCGATCCGCAAGATCCAGCGGCCGGCGCGCTTCGAGGGCAGCCACCTCGGCGAGGCCGACCTGATCCTCGCCATGATCGCCGGGATCGTGACCACGCTGCTCTTGTGGCACGCGTCGCGGATCGCGCTGGGGCTGAACGAGTGGCCCTCCGGGTGGTCGCCGGTCTCGAAGGCGCTGTCCGGGCTCTTCGGCGACGGCGGCGTGACGAAGGTGTTGGAGCGCGCCTTCGTGTGGGCGCACGTGCTGATCATCCTGAGCTTCCTCGCCTACCTCCCGCACTCGAAGCACCTCCACATCGCCACTGCCGCCGTGAACGTGTTCTTCGCGAGCACGCGCGCGCGCGGGCGGCTCGAGCCGCTGCGCTTCGACGTGCCGGAGGAGGAGATGCGCTTCGGCGCCGGCACGGTGCCCGACCTCACCTGGAAGCAGACGCTCGACACGTTCTCCTGCACCGAGTGCGGGCGCTGCCAGGACGTCTGCCCGGCGTGGACGACGGGCAAGGAGCTCTCGCCGAAGCTGCTCATCATGGCGCTCCGCGACCAGGTGTTCGAGGAGGGGCCGAGACTGATTCGCGGCGAGGAGGGCTTCGAGCCGTCGCCGCTCGTGCCGAACGCGGTCACCGACAACGTGGTCTGGGACTGCGTGACCTGCGGCGCGTGCGTGCGCGAGTGCCCGGTGTCGATCGAGCACGTGGACCACATCATCGACCTGCGCCGCCACCTCGTGATGATGGACTCGTCCTTCCCGGCCGAGTCGGAGCAGATGCTGCGCGACGTCGAGCGGGCGTCCAACCCGTGGGGCAAGCCGCAGACCGAGCGCGCGGACTGGGCCGCCGAGCTCGGCGTGCGCGTGCTCGAGCCTGGGGACCCGGCGCCCGAGGTCCTCTACTGGGTGGGGTGCGCGGCCTCGTTCGACGAGCGCGCGCGCACGGCGGCGCAATCGACCGCCAAGCTGCTCCAGGCAGCCGGCGTGGACTTCGCGATCCTGGGGCCGCGCGAGTCGTGCACGGGCGACCCCGCGCGGCGCATGGGCAACGAGTACCTCTTCCAGGCCCACGCCGAGCAGAACGTCGGCACGCTCAACGAGGCCGGGGTCACCAAGATCGTGGCCAGCTGCCCGCACTGCTTCAACACGCTCGGCAACGAGTACCCGGACTTCGGCGGCGACTACGAGGTCGTCCACCACACCGAGCTGCTCGCGGAGCTGGTGCGCGAGGGGAAGCTTCAGCCCCAGGGCAGCGGGCGCACGATCACCTACCACGACTCGTGCTACCTGGCCCGCCACAACGACGTGCGCGCCGACCCGCGCGAGCTCGTCGAGGCGGTGGGCACGCCAATCGAGATGGAGCGCAGCGGCGAGCGCACGTTCTGCTGCGGCGCGGGCGGCGCCCACATGTGGATGGAGGAGCGCGGCGGCCTGATCAACGAGGAGCGCGCCCGCGAGGCGGCCGAGACCGGCGCCGAGACGCTCGCCGTGGCCTGTCCCTTCTGCACCGTGATGCTCGACGACGGCGTGCGCGCCCGCGGGGACGAGCTGCGCGTGGTGGACGTGTCGACGCTGCTGGCCGAGTCGCTCGACCGCGACCAGGCCTAGACCCGCTTCGCCCCCGGCTCGCCGTCCTCCACGACGAACGACTTGAGGGTGGACACCGGTGCGTCCGACCGCGACACGGTCGAGACGATGCGCAGGTCCGTGCGCCACTGCTCCCTGTCGAGCGTGCACAGCACGTAGCCGCGGCGGTCGCCGTCGAAGAACTTGATGTTCGGGTTGAACGGGATCATCGGCCCGTAGTAGGGCCCGTAGACCGGGACGTCGCCGTTCGACGAGATCGGGGTTCCGACGAACTCGGTCGCGACGGTCGGAGCGTGCTCGTCGCCGAAGTCGACCTTCAGGTCGTTGACGAACGTCGAGTGCCAGTCGCCGGTGATCACGACCG
>DASQER010000147.1:0-1922 GCA_035633575.1 Thermoleophilaceae bacterium | reverse complement strand
CCACGATCCGCCTCGCAACGGCCGTGAGCTCGTCGAGAAGCTCATGCGGGAGCAGGTTGCCCGGCATCCTGGCCGCCTCGTGGAAGGCGCGGCTGATCGCGGCCCGGGCCTCGTCGCGGGTCCTCTGCGAGAGCGGGAGGGGGATCTCGATCCCGTCGCTGATCTCGTCGTTCACGTAGAGCTGGGTGACCCCCGCTCGCAGCAGGCCCTGGCGGTGGAGAAACCCGAGGGTGGCCCCGGCGCGGAGCAGCGGGGCCTTTCCGGGACCTGCGGGCAGGTCCATCCCGAGGGTTGTCCCCTCCGGGAAAGAGCTTGTCCGCACCAGCCTCATCTCTTGTTTTATCGGCATTCCGGCCTCCAGCCCAAGCGGTAGTTAGCATGGGCCGACCGATGCTCTCGCTCTATCGCCGCCACCGTCCCAGGACCTTCGACTCGGTGGTGGGCCAGGAGCACATCGTCAAGACGCTCCGTAACGCGATCGAGCTGGACAAGGTCCACCACGCGTACCTGTTCGTCGGTTCGCGCGGCACGGGGAAGACCTCGATGGCGAAGCTGCTGGCCTGCGCCCTCAACGCCGAGGGCGGCGCCAGCGCCGATTTCGACCCGGAGGCACCCACCGCGAAGGCCATCCGCGCCGGCGCCTCGCTCGACGTCGTGGAGATGGACGCGGCCTCGAACAACTCGGTCGACGACATCAGGGAGCTGCGCGAGAACGTGGTGCTCGCGCCCATGCAGGGCGGCAAGCGCGTGTACATCCTCGACGAGGCGCACATGCTCACGACCGCGGCCTGGAACGCGTTCCTGAAGACGCTCGAGGAGCCGCCCGCGCACGTGGTGTTCGTGCTCGCCACGACCGAGGCGCACAAGGTGCCGGCCACGATCATCGACCGCTGCCACCGCTTCGACTTCCAGCGCCCCTCCCTCGAGCAGATCGCCGGCGTGCTGAGGCGCGTGGCCGCCGAGGAGAGCATCCAGGTTCCGGATGCGGCTGTGGGGATGCTCGCGCGCGCGGCCACCGGCAGCTTCCGCGACGCGCTCGGGACGCTCGAGCAGCTCGTGACCTACGGCGGCAACGAGGTGAAGCTCGACGACGTGCTCGAGATCCTCGGCGTGGCGGACGCCGAGCTCGTGCTCGCGGCCGGCGAGGCGCTCGCCGACAGGGACCCGAGGGCGGCGCTCCTGGCCGTGCAGTCGCTCTCCGAGTCGGGGCGCGACTTCACCCAGTTCATGCGCGACCTCTCCGCCCACCTGCGCCACCTCTTCGTGGTCCAGACGCTCGGGCACGTGCCTGACTCGTTCTCGGTCACGGCCGACCAGACCGACCGGCTCTCCGCCCAGGCCGGGCGCATCTCCCAGGGGGAGATCCTGCGCACGATCGACTTCCTGGCCGCGGCGATCGCCGCCGTGAAGGACGGCAGCGAGCCGCGCATCCAGCTCGAGATGGCGCTCCTCAAGGCCACGCAGCCGCAGGCGGACCTGTCGCTGCAGGCGCTGATGTTCCGGATCGACCAGCTGGAGCGCGCGGCCGGGCTGGCGCCGGCGCCGCCACCAGCGCCGCCGCGCGTCCAACGGCAAGCACCGAAGGGAGCCGCGGCCGTTGCCGTCGAGCCATCGCCGGAGCAGTCCCCGCAGCCAGTCGGGGCAGTAGAGCTCGAGCAGATCGTTGCCCTGTGGCCCGCCATCGCAGACGCGGTCGGTGAAGCGAACGGCATGCTCGGCGCCGCGCTCTCCGCCGCCACTCCGCTCGCCCTCGCCGCCGACCGCCTGACGATCGCCTTCCCGGCCGACGCCGCGTTCGTGAAGAAGAAGGCCGAGCAGGGCCGTGACGTCGTGGCGAGCGCCGTGCGTGGCATGACGGGGCACTCGCTCGCGCTCGCGTTCGAGCTGAGCGACGAGGCGCTGCCGGCAGCGGGCCCGGCCAC
>DASQER010000146.1:0-1684 GCA_035633575.1 Thermoleophilaceae bacterium | reverse complement strand
TTGTTCACCTGGATGGCGAAGCGCGGGGGGCTCGTCTCGAACTGGGCCATGTAGTACATCCGCAGCCGCTTGCCGCGCACGGCGGGCGGCTCGCGCAGCGCCTGGAGGTCGCCGAGGAAGCGGTTCAGCTGCGGCGTCGGGAGCTGCTGCGCCGAGCGGCCGGCAAGCGACAGCGCCTCCGCCAGGAGCCGCTTCATCCCGCGCCCGCTCGCGGCCGACACGGCCATCGCCTGCGGGCGCTGGCGCAGCTTGCGGGCCACCTTCGCCTTGGCGTCCTCGAGGTCGGTCTGGGTGATGTCCCATTTGTTGAGCGCGACCACAGTGGCGCACTTCTGCTTCATCGCCATCTCGGCCACGCGCAGGTCCTCGGTGGTCACGCCCTCGCTCGCGTCGCAGACCACGATCGCCACGTCGGCGCGCTCGGCCGCCTGCTCGGAGCGCAGCTGCGCGTAGTAGTCCACGGTGCCCGCCACCTTGGTGCGCCGGCGCAGGCCTGCGGTGTCGACCAGGATCACCTCGCGGTCCTCGAACTCGATGCGCGTGTCGATCGCGTCCCGGGTGGTGCCGGCCACGTCGGTCACGATCACGCGCTCCTCGCCCAGCAGCCTGTTCACGAGCGACGACTTGCCGACGTTGGGCCTTCCGATCAGCGCCAGCCGAGTCGCCTGCTCGCGTTCCTCCGTCTCGGCGGGAAGGCGCTCGACGATCAGGTCGAGCAGGTCTCCGGTCCCAAGTCCCTGGGTGGCCGAGACGGCCAGCGGGTCGCCGAGCCCGAGGCCGTAGAACTCGGTCGCGAGCCCGGTCTGGCGGGCGTCGTCCACCTTGTTGGCGGCGACGATCACGGGGACCCTGCCGCCGCGCAGCTCGCGCGCCAGCTCGGCGTCGCCCGGCCGCAGGCCCGCGCGCGCGTCGACCACGAGCAGCGCGAGGTCGGCGCGCTCGATCGCTATCAGCGCCTGGCGCCGAATCTCGGCGGCCATCTCGTGCTCGCCCGCGAAGTCCACGCCACCGGTGTCCACGAGCGTGAAGCCAACGCCGTTCCAGTCCGCGTCGATCTCCTTGCGGTCGCGGGTGACCCCCGCGTCCTCGTGCACCACCGCCTCACGGGTGCCGGAGAGCCGGTTCACGAGCGTCGACTTGCCCACGTTCGGGTAGCCGACGACGGCGACCGTCGGCCGGCTCATTTTCGCGTCCGCTCGACGAGCTCCACGATGCGCTCGACCACCTCGTCGACGCTCAGGCCGCTCGTGTCGAGCTCGACCGCTCCGGGCGCCGCCATCAGCGGCGAGTGCTCGCGGTCCATGTCCTGGGCGTCGCGCAGCGCCTGGTCGCGCAGCACAGTCCCCACGTCCGTGCCGAGCTCGGCCGCGCGCCGCCGCGCGCGCTCCTCGGGCGACGCGGTCAGGTAGACCTTCACCGCCGCGTCCGGCGCCACGACGGTGCCGACGTCCCGGCCCTCGGCCACCCAGTCCCCGTCCGCGAGCAGCCGGCGCTGCTTCTTGACGAGCGCCTCGCGCACCTTCTCGTTAGTGGCGACCTTGGAGGCGGCCTCGGAGACCTCCGGCGTGCGGATCGCCTCCGTCACGTCCTCCCCGTTCGCGAGCACGCGGTCGCCGAGCTGGATGTCGAGCTCCTCCGCGCGGTCCGAGGCCGCGCCGCCGTGCCGCTGCGCCATGAGCCCCAC
>DASQER010000145.1:0-11300 GCA_035633575.1 Thermoleophilaceae bacterium | reverse complement strand
GAGGCCGCCGCCGAGGAGGCCGAGGGCTCCGAGTGAGCCTGTTCCGCCGGGGGAAGGCGGACTGGCTCGTAGTTGGGTTGGGCAATCCCGGCGACCGCTATAGGCGGACCCGACACAACATTGGCTTCGAGGTCGCCAAGTCGGCTGCCGAGCGCTGGGGCCTCCCGAAGTTCAAGCAGAAGTACGGGGGCCTCTACACGGCCGGGGGCCCACGCGTGGCTGTTCTTCTCCCGCAGACCTACATGAATGAATCCGGGAACTCGGTTGGGCCCGCGCGTGGGGCGCTCGGTGTCGATCTCGACCACGTCGTGGTGGTGCACGACGAGATCGATCTGCCGTTCGGAAAGGTCGAGGTGAGGACCGGCGGTGGCCTCGCAGGGCACAACGGACTCAAGTCATTGAAGCGTGGGCTGGGAAGCGGCGACTTCACGCGGGTGAGGGTTGGAGTGGGCCGCCCTGACAGCGCAGATCCAGAGATCGTTTCGAGACACGTGCTGAGCCGGTTCAGCGAGTCCGACGAAGAAGTGCACGAGCTCGTAGTAAGAGCCGTCGATGAGCTCCAGCGCTGCGTAACCTAGGAGAAGAGCCGCGCGGCGCCGCCGGGCGGCCGTTGCCCGTGGCTGCGCACCGGGCGCCGCCCGGTGCTTGCCCAAGACGCATGCTCAGGAGCCTCCTCACATACGCCCGTAACGACGACTCCGTCGCCAAGCTCGTCGAGGCCGCTCGCAGCGTGCCGCAGCGCGCGTTCGTGTCCTCGAGCCTGCGCCCCTACCTGCTCGCGTCTCTGATCGACGCCGAGCCCGAGCGCCCGGCCCTGATCGTTGCCGGAGACGACCGCGCGGCGCGCGATCTCGCGGCGGATCTCAAGCAGTTCCTCTCGCCGCGGCCGGTGCGCTTCTATCCGGCCCGCGGCATGCGCTACGAGTCCCACCTCGCGCCGCCGCCGCACCTCGTCGGACTGCGCATCGCCGCGCTCGACGCCCTGCTCGGGGAGCAGGCGGCCGTGCTCGTGACCTCCGCCGTCGCGCTTGCCGAGAAGGTCCCGGACCCGGACCTGCGCCCGCACGGCTTCGAGATCGAGCGGGGCGGGCTGCTCGACCTCGACGAGACCGCCGATCAGCTCGTGGCCTGCGGCTACGAGCGCGTGGAGCAGGTGGAGGAACGCGGCCAGTTCGCGATCCGCGGCGACATCCTCGACGTCTACCCCGCGACCGAGGAGCGCGCGGTGCGCTGCGAGCTGTTCGACGTGGAGGTCGAGCGCCTGACCTGGTTCTCGACCTTCACACAGCGCTCGCTCGAGGAGGCGGAGCGGGTGGAGATCGCCCCGGCCGCCGAGCTCGCGCCCGAGCACCGCGAGCTCGCGGAGATCGCGGCTGCGAGCGAGGAGGCCGACCGGCCGGACGTGGCGGACGTGCTGCCCGTGGACCGCTTCCGCGAGCTGCTCGAGCTCGTGCCGGGCGACGCCCTGGTCGCGATCGCGGCGGAGGAGGAGCTGGCGCCCGCGCTGCGCGACTACTGGGAGGACGTGACCACGAGCTTCCACGACGAGGACGCTCACCACCTCTACGTGAAGCCGGAGGCGCTCGACGCCGCGCTCGCCGAGCGCGCCCAGCTGCGCCTCTCGAGCATCTCGCAGGACCAGCCGCACGAGTTTCGCGCCCAGGCGGCCGACACGGCCGCGCGCTCGCTTCGCGACGCGGAGCCCGAGCTCGAGAAGCTGGTCCGCTCCGGCTACCGCACCTTCGTCGCGTGGGCGCGCCGCGGCGAGGCGGAGCGCGCCCAGCTCAACATGGCCCGCATGCAGCCCGGCTTCCTGGACGGCAAGCCGGCCCCGGAGGACGCCTCGCTCACCTTCGCGCACGCCAGCCTGCGCGACGGCTTCATCGCCCCGCACCTGAAGCTGGCCGTGCTGCCCGAGCACCGGCTGCTCCGCAGGCGGCGGGCCGAGCGGCCCGCGGGCCCGGGGGCGATCGCCTCCTTCACCGACCTGCGCGCCGGCTCGCCCGTGGTGCACGAGGACCACGGCATCGCGCTGTTCACCGGCTTCGAGACCAAGACGGTCGCCGGCGTGACGCGCGACTACCTCGAGCTCGAGTACCGCGACGGCGACCGCGTGTTCGTGCCGAGCGACCAGCTCCACAAGATCAGCCGCTACGTCGGCGCCGACGCCGGAGACCCGCCGCTGTCGAAGCTCGGCGGCAAGCAGTGGGAGCAGATGAAGCTGAAGGCGCGGCGCGCCGCCCAGGCGCTCGCCGGCGAGCTGATCAACCTCTACGCCGAGCGCAAGCGCCGCGCCGGGCACGCCTTCCCGTCCGACAGCGAGTGGCAGCTCGAGTTCGAGGCGCGCTTCCCCTACCGCGAGACGCCCGACCAGCTCGAGGCGATCGACGCGGTGCGAGCCGACATGGAGGAGGCGCGCCCGATGGACCGCCTGATCTGCGGCGACGTGGGCTACGGCAAGACCGAGGTGGCGCTGCGCGCGGCGTTCAAGGCCGCCGAGGACGGCAGGCAGGTGATGTTCCTGGTGCCGACCACCGTGCTGGCGCAGCAGCACTACGGCACCTTCGTCGAGCGCCTGCGGGACTACCCGTTCACGATCGAGATGATCTCGCGCTTCCGCTCGCCGAAGGCGGTGCGCGAGTCGCTCCAGGCCTTCCAGCAGGGCAGGGTGGACATCCTCATCGGCACGCACCGGCTGCTCTCGCGCGACGTGCGCCCGAAGGAGCTGGGCCTGCTGATCGTGGACGAGGAGCAGCGCTTCGGGGTGAAGCAGAAGGAGCTGATGCGCCAGCTGAGGCTGAAGGTGGACGTGCTCACGCTGTCGGCCACCCCGATCCCGCGCACGCTCCAGATGTCGCTCGCCGGGCTGCGCGACATCTCGGTGATCGAGACCCCGCCGGAGGGCCGGCGACCCGTGAAGACCTACGTGGGCGACTACGACGACGACCTGGTGGCGAAGGCCATCAAGCGCGAGCTGGCGCGCGGCGGCCAGGCGTTCTTCCTCCACAACCGCGTGGAGACGATCGATGAGACCGCCGAGCGCGTCCGGGCGCTCGTGCCCGACGCCCGCGTGGCCGTGGCGCACGGGCAGATGGCGGAGGGCCGGCTCGAGAAGGTGATGCTCGAGTTCCTGCGCGGCGCCGCGGACGTGCTCGTGTGCACCACGATCGTCGAGTCGGGGCTCGACATCCCGAGCGCCAACACGCTCATCGTCGAGCGCGCGGAGGAGCTCGGGCTCGCGCAGCTCTACCAGATCCGCGGGCGCGTCGGCCGCTCGCGGGAGCGGGCCTACGCCTACCTCCTCTACCCCTCGGCGGCCGCCCTCTCCGAGGAGGCCGGCCAGCGGCTCGCCACCCTCTCCGACTACACCGAGCTGGGCTCCGGCCTCAAGATCGCGATGCGCGACCTCGAGATCCGCGGCGCGGGCAACCTGCTCGGCGACGAGCAGTCGGGCCACGTGGCGGCGGTCGGCTTCGAGCTCTACGTCGGGATGATCGACGAGGCCGTGCGCCTGCTCTCCGGGGACGCGGCGGACGAGGCGGCGGAGCCGGTGCGCATGGACCTGCCCGTCGACGCCTACGTGCCGGGCGACTACGTGCCCTATGAGGCGGCCAAGATCGAGATCCACCGGCGCGTGGCCGGCGCGCGCGAGGTCGCGCAGCTGATCGTGCTGCGCGAGGAGCTGGCCGACCGCTTCGGCCCGGTCCCGCAGCCGCTCGACAACCTGATCCGCCTGCAGGACGCGCGCATCAAGCTCGGCCGCGCGGGGGCCCGCTCCGTGGACTTCGCCGGCGGCCGGCTCGCCGTCACGCCCATCGAGCTCGACTCGCGCGGCGCGAAGGCGCTCCGCGAGCGCGTGCCGGAGGCCATGTACGAGTCGGGCCGGGAGACCGTCCGCGTGCGGCTGCCGGACGAGCCGGGGGAGCGCTTCCGCGCCGTCGTCACCGCCGCGGAGGCGATTCTCGAGGTTGCGACGGAACCTCCGAGGAACTGACTTGCGATGGGTTTCGCTTCCGCTACCCTTCGCGACCGCGCCGGGCCACCGGCGCTCGCCAAGGCCTTAGGCGACCTTTACCCGGACGCCCTAGACATGCTGCGATGAACCGCGCTTTCACCAAGTCCCTTCTCGCCCTCGCGGCCGCCGCCCTCGGCGTCTTCGCCATTGCCGGATGCGGCAACGACGTGCCCGCCGGCGCCGTCGCCAAGGTCGGCGACGCGACCATCACCCAGGATGAGTTCGAGAAGTGGCTGAACACCGCCGCCAAGGGCAACGCCCAGGGCGGCACCGCCGCGGTCCCCGATCCGCCGGAGTTCACGAAGTGCGTCGCCGCGAAGAAGAAGACGCCCGTGCCCCAGGGCCAGAAGAAGCCCTCCGACGCGGCCCTGAAGAAGCAGTGCAAGACCGAGTACGACGCGCTCAAGCGCGAGGTCATGCAGTTCCTGATCCAGGCCGAGTGGGTCCAGCAGGAGGCCGCCGACAAGGACGTCAAGGTCTCGGACAAGGAGATCAAGAGCTCCTTCGAGGACCAGAAGAAGCAGGCTTTCCCGACCGATAAGCAGTACAAGGAGTTCCTCGCCAACTCCGGCATGACCGAGGAGGACATCCTCTTCCGGGTCAAGCTCGACCAGCTCCAGCAGAAGCTGACGCAGAAGGTCACCGAGGACGCCAAGAAGGTCTCGGACAAGGACATCCAGGCGTACTACGACAAGAACAAGAAGCGCTTCGCCCAGCCCGAGCGCCGCGACCTGCGCGTGGTCCTGACGAAGACCGAGGCCAAGGCCCAGCAGGCCAAGAAGGCGCTCCAGTCGGGCCAGTCCTTCAAGAAGGTCGTGAAGCAGTACTCGATCGACGAGGCGTCGAAGTCGCAGGACGGCCTGCTGCCGGCGGTCTCCGAGGGCCAGCAGGAGAAGGCGTTCGACAAGGCGATCTTCGAGGCTCGGAAGGGCAAGATAGAGGGTCCGGTGAAGACGCAGTTCGGCTGGTACGTCTTCGAGGTCGAGAAGATCACCAAGGCCTCGCAGCAGACGATCGAGCAGTCCAAGGAGACGATCAAGAACCTGCTGCGCTCGCAGCGCCAGCAGAAGGCGCTCGACGGGTTCATCAAGTCCTTCCGCGAGGACTACAAGGACCGGACCGCCTGCGCGGACGACTACCGCGTGGCCGAGTGCAAGAACGCTCCGAAGGACGAGTCCGACACCGGCCCCGCCTCCGGCGGCAACCCGGGCGGGCAGCCCCAGCAGCCGGCCCAGCCCGCGCCGACGCCGGAGAACCCGCAGCCCTAGTGACGGATCTGTCAGCCGCGCTCGAGCGGCTCGACGAGATCACACGCAGGCTCCGCCGGGAGTGTCCCTGGGACCGGGAGCAGGACGAGCGCTCGATCGTGCCGCACACGGTCGAGGAGGCCTACGAGCTGGCGGACGCGGCCCACTCGGGCGATGACGCCAAGCTGCTCGACGAGCTCGGCGACGTCCTCTTCCAGGTCTACTTCCTGGCCCTGCTCCTCGAGGAGCGCGGCCAGGGCAGCCTGGCCGAGGTGGCCGAGCACTGCCGCCAGAAGCTGATCCGCCGCCACCCGCACGTGTTCGGGGATCGGGCGGCGGACACTGCCGGCGACGTGGTGCGCAACTGGAACGAGATCAAGCGCGACGACGAGCGCGGCGGCGAGGTCTTCGGGGAGATCCCGGAGACGCTGCCGTCGACCCTCTACGCCAAGAAGATCCTCAAGCGGGCGGAGAGCGCCGGGCACGAGCTCCGCCCAGGCGCCGACCCGGGCGAACGCTTGCTTGCGGCGGTGCGCGACGCGCTCGCTGCCGGAGTTGATCCGGAACTCGCACTTCGCCAGGCGGCGGATCGGTACAGAACGGAAGTGGAGGCGGGTTGAGCGGAATCGAGCAAGTTCACGCGCGGCAGATCCTCGACAGCCGCGGAAACCCCACCGTCGAAGTCGACGTGGTCTTGAAGTCGGGCGCCGCGGGCCGCGCTGCCGTGCCCTCGGGCGCCTCCACGGGCGAGTTCGAGGCGGTCGAGCTGCGCGACGGCGACGACGCGTGGGCCGGCAAGGGCGTGACCAAGGCGGTCGCGAACGTGAACGGGGAGCTGGCGGAGGCCGTGCACGGCCTCGACCCAGCCGACCAGGAGGGGCTCGACCGCACGATGATCGAGCTCGACGGCACGCCGAACAAGGCGCGGCTCGGCGCCAACGCGATCCTGGGGGTGTCGCTCGCGGCCGCCAAGGCAGCGGCCGCGGAGGCGGGCTCGCCGCTGTGGCGCTACCTGGGCGGCGAGGCGGCGCACGTGCTGCCGGTGCCGATGATGAACGTGGTGAACGGCGGTGCGCACGCCGACAACAAGGTCGATTTCCAGGAGTTCATGATCGTGCCGGTGGGCGCGCCCACCTATTCGGAGGGGCTGCGCACCGGCGTGGAGGTCTTCCACGCGCTCAAGCGCACGCTGCACGACCGCGGCCTGTCCACAGCCGTGGGCGACGAGGGCGGCTTCGCCCCGGACCTCGACTCGAACGAGGCGGCGCTCGAGATGCTCGTCGCGGGCATCGAGGCGGCGGGCCACCGCCCCGGCGACGACGTGGCGATCGCGCTCGACCCGGCCACCAGCGAGATCTTCGAGAACGGCTCGTACGTGCTCGAGCACGAGGGCCGCACGCTCTCGTCCCAGGAGATGGCCGACTACTGGGCCGACATGGCCGCCCGATACCCGATCGTCTCAATCGAGGACGGGATGGACGAGGAGGACTGGGACGGCTGGAAGCTGCTCACCGAGCGGATCGGCGAGCGCGTGCAGCTGGTGGGCGACGACCTCTTCGTGACCAACACCGAGCGCCTGCGGCGCGGCATCGAGCTCGGAGTCGGCAACTCGATCCTGATCAAGGTGAACCAGATCGGAACGCTCAGCGAGACGCTCGCCGCGATTCGCATGGCCGAGGAGGCCGGCTACACGGCCGTCATGTCGCACCGCTCCGGCGAGACCGAGGACACCACGATCGCCGACCTCGCGGTCGCCACCGGCTGCGGCCAGATCAAGACCGGAGCCCCGTCGCGCTCGGACCGCGTGGCCAAGTACAACCAGCTGCTGCGCATCGAGGAGGCGCTGGGGGCCGACGCCACCTACCCGGGCCGCTCCGTCTTCCGGTCCTAGAAGGAAGGCGCGTTGTCGCGGCGAACGCGGTTCGGATGGCTCCTCGCCGCCGCTCTGGGATTCGCTGGGATCGCCTCGGGCGCGTCGCCCTGCTGGGCACGCTCGTGATGATCCTGTTCGCCTATGCCTCTCCGGCGCGGCAGTGGATCAAGCAGTCGGGGACGGCGGGTCACCAGAAGCAGGAGTTGAGCGAGCTGACGAGGGAGCAACGGAACCTGAAGCAGCGGCTGCGGGCGCTGCGCGACCCCGGCGCGCTCGAGCGCGAGGCGCGGCGCCTCGGCATGGTCCGCCAGGGCGAGCGCTCCTACGTGATCGAGAACCTGCGCTAGGGCTTCTCGTGCGTCTCGCGCGGGCGGCCGCCCGCGTAGTCCTTGGCCTCGCGCACATAGCGGGCGAACGCGGCGTCCACCACGCTGGCGGCGTCCGTGCCGGCCGCGTGCCGGCGGGCGATCTCGAGCGCCCAGTCGGTGTCCCTGGCGTACAGGTCGGCGAGCTCGTCGACCACGAAGCTCGAGCCGAGGCGCCGCCGCAGCTCCTCTACGACCACGTCCGCCGCCTCGTCCAGGTCCGCCTGCGCGGGCTCCGGGGCGTTCGCGATCCTTCGCTCGCCCTCGCGCCACTGGTAGAGGGCGTTCTCGAGCGCGTAGGCCATGGCGGCCGAGGCTAGCGGCTGAGGCCGCAGAAGTCCGGTCAGTCGTCGTCTTCGCCGTCGCCGCCGGCTTCCTCGCCGGCGCGGCTGATCACGATGCGGTCGGGCTCGATCGTGACCGTCACCGGTCGGTGACCCGCCCAGTGCTCGGCGTAGGTCGGGTCGTCCTGCACGGCCGGGTCGAGCCAGAGCCCGTAGCCCTCCTCGCCGTGGTCGAACGTCCCCTCGAGCGCCTTTGGCGTGCGGACCCGGCTGCGGCCGCGGCCGCCACGCCGCCCGCGGCGCCGGCGGCGCGGCTTGTCATCGCCCTCGCCCTCGCCGTCGCCCTCGCCGTCGTCACTGTCCTCGGGCTCGTCGTCGGCGGCCTCCTGCTCGGCCTGGCGCTCTGCCTCAAGGGCCTCGGCCACGAGGGCGTCGTCCTCGGCGCGCAGGTCCGGCTCGTCCGCCTCGGCCCCCGGAACGAAGATCTCGCCCTCGATCGCCTCCGCCGCCGCCAGCTCGTGCTCGCGCTTGAAGGAGCGGATGTCGCCGACGGATACGTCGAGCTGATGCGCGATCCACGCGTCCGTGCGGCCCTGGCGCACCCAGGTGCGGATCTGGTTGAGCTGCGGCTTCAGCGATCTACGTGCCAAACGGCGCCGGAGACTACCAACCTGAGAACCGAAATCGACATGCTTCCTAACCCAGAACGGTTGCCCGTTGCGCCGCCTGGTCAGGGGTGCTTTATTGAGGGGCGGCAATTCCTTCACGACATCGAGATCTCGATGCTCGCGATCATGGGTGTCAGGGCATTGAGGGGAGGGCTTGTCGAGTTTGCGCCGTATTCACGGACATCCCGACGAACCCCCGTCCATAAGTCACCACTCGCCCGCTCGCAAAGGCCGTGGGGCACGTTGACTCGCACATAGAGTGGCCAACGGACCACACGCCCGTCCCGAGGGGACGAGAGGCGAATTGTGAACCGACCCCTTCACCGCTGCCGTAGACGTTGGCCGCGCTGCAACGGCCGGGCGAGCGAGGCGGCTAGATGGTTGATTCCACGGTTGTGGGCGTGGTGGGAGGGGGTTAGCGAGCAGAGGTCGAAGTCGGCGGTGTCTGTACGCGCCGTCGACCCGAAGGGGGCCACGATGCTCGCCGACCTCGACCTGTTGCTGATTGCGGTGTTCTGCACCGCCGACGATCTCCTGCCCGAGCGGGCGAAGAACGCTCGCCGCAGCGTGACGGACGCGGAGGTCGTCACGCTCTGCGTCGCCCAGGCGTTGATGAACATCAGCTCGGACCGCGAGTTCCTCGCGGTCGCCACCAAGCGGCTGTCGCACCTGTTCCCGAAGCTGCCCAAGCAGCCCGGCTACCTGAAGCGCCGCCGCAAGCTTGCCGACACGATCGAGTGGCTCTGCGGGGTGTTCGCCCAAGACAGCCCCGGCTACTACGACGAGATCGTGCTGCTCGACTCGACCCCGGTCGAGTGCGGCCGCTCGCTCGAGACCGCCCGCCGCTCCGAGCTGGCGGACGCCTGCGGCTACGGCTACTGCCGCTCGCACTCGCGCTGGTTCTGGGGCATGCGCCTGCATCTCTGCTGCGCGCCGGACGGCACGCCGAGAGCGGCGATCCTTGCCCCAGCCGATCAGAAGGAACGCGAAGTCGCGCTGCTCTTCCCGATCGCGCTGCACGGCGGCGAGCTGGTCGTCTGCGACAAGGGCTACGCCGGCCAAGAGTTCGAGCACGCCGTCAGCGAGCGCTTCGGCGCGCTGGTGCTACGCCCGAATCGCCAGGACGAGCCCGACAACGGCCTCCACCTCTCCTCGATCCGGCAGCTGATCGAGTCGGTCTTCTGGACCCTCAAGGACCGCCTCGGGCTCGAACGCCACCGCGCCCGCACCCTCACCGGACTGCGAGCGCGAGTCGCCAGCAAGCTGCTGGCTCTCGCCGCCGGCGTCTGGCTCAACCACTGGCTCGGCAACCCGACCAGAGCATTCGCCGCACTCGCCGTCTAACCCACCACGTGGAATCAACCATCTAGTACTGCTTTGTTAGCTCGGCGGTAGGGTTCCGCGCCTGTGCCCCGAACCCCCTTCGCGTCTTGTCGATTCGACGAGAGGGGGAAGATGATGGCGGTGACGGAGGCAGCGCGAGCCAACTCGCCGACGGCGGTCAAGCAGCGGCTCGAGGAGTTCGGCCGCGAGGTGCTTGCCGAGGCGATGAACCGCCCGGTGCAGGTCGAGAACGGCGGCCTCTATCTGCGCGGGTTGATCGAGCAGGGCCCGCGCAAGTCGCTCGAGCCGGTGGTCGCCCGGCTGGGGGACGAGGCCGACTACCAGTCGATGCAGCAGTTCCTCAGCGACAGTCCCTGGGATCCCGCCGCCGTCGTGCGCGCGGTCGCCGAGCGGGTCGCACCCGAGCTCGAGGTCGAGGCGTGGGTGCTCGACGATACGGGCTTTCCCAAGCAGGGCAAGCGCTCGCCAGGGGTGAAGCGGCAGTACTCGGGCACGCTCGGCAAGATCGGCAACTGCCAGATCGGGGTGTCGCTGCACGCCGTCGGCGAGCGGGGCACGGTGCCGCTCGGTTGGGCGCTCTATCTGCCCGAGGAGTGGTGCGAGGACGAGCAGCGCCGAGCGCAGGCGAAGATCCCCGCTGAGGTCGCCTTCAAGACGAAGCCCGAGCTCGGCGTGGAGCTGGTCGAGCGCGCGGCGGGCTGGGAGGTGCCCAAGCCGCCAGTGCTCGGCGATGCCGCCTACGGCGACAACACCGAGCTGCGCGAGCGCCTCCACGACGCCGGCTCGGAGTACGTGCTCTCGGTCTCGGCGGAGACGACCGTCTTCGACCCCGAGGTCAGCTTCGCGGTGCCCGAGCGCAGCGGCAAGACCGGCCGTCCGCGCACACGTCCGCGCCCCGATCGCAAGCCGCGGGCCATCGGTGAGCTCGTCGCCGGGCTCGCTGCGGACGCCTTCAAGACGCTGGCGTTCCGCGACGGGCCCGAGGGCGAGCCGGTGAGCTCGCGCTTCGCGCTCGTGCGGGTGCGCGCCGCGAACCGCTCAAACAAGCGCACGCCGTGGCCGCCGCGCGAGGAGTGGCTGATCTGCGAGTGGCCCGAGGGAGAGCAGGGGCCGACTGACTTCTGGCTCTCCAACCTAGCCGCCGACACAGAGCCCGAGCGGCTCGCCCGCCTGGCCCGGCTGCGCTGGAAGATCGAGCTCGACTACAAGCAGCTCAAGGGCGAGCTCGGCCTCGACCACTACGAGGGCCGCAGCTGGCTCGGTTGGTATCACCACACCGCGCTCGTCACCACCGCCCACGGCTTCCTGACCCTGGAGAGGTTGCGCCCTTTAGCCCCGCGGCCGGCCTGACGCTCCCGCAGGCGGTGCTGACCCTTCAGCCCGTCTTCAGGTGCTGGACCGGCCGCTGCCAGACCTGCTCACAGCCAGTCGACCTCAACCACCTGCCCCTGCGACCCAACCGGCAGAATGAATGAAGCTAACAAAGCAGTACTAACCCGGTGCA
>DASQER010000144.1:0-2213 GCA_035633575.1 Thermoleophilaceae bacterium | reverse complement strand
TCGCGCACGCTCCTGTTCGACATCCGCGAGCGGCGCTGGGACCCCGAGCTGTGCGAGCTGCTCGGCGTGGACCCGGGCGCGCTGCCGGAGCCGCTGCCGAGCGCCCACCTGTACGGCGAGACGTCCGAGTTCGGCGGCTCGGTGCCCGTGGCCGGGGTAGCGGGCGACCAGCAGGCGGCGCTGTACGGGCAGGCCTGCCACGAGCCGGGCCTCGGCAAGAACACCTACGGCACGGGCAGCTTCGTGCTCCAGAACGCGGGCGGAGAGATGCCCGAGCCCGCGGAGGGCCTGCTGACCACGATCGCCTGGGGAGTGGGCGAGCGCGTGGACTACGCGCTCGAGGCGGCCATCTTCGTGACCGGCGCCGCGGTGCAGTGGCTGCGCGACCAGCTCGGGATCATCCGCGCCGCCGACGAGACCGAGGAGCTCGCCCGCTCGCTCGACTCGAACGACGGCGTCTACCTCGTGCCGGCCTTCACCGGGCTCGGCTCGCCGCACTGGGACCCCTACGCGCGCGGGACGCTCGTCGGGCTCACGCGCGGCTCCGGACGGGCGCACCTCGCGCGCGCCGCGCTCGAGGCGATGGCCTACCAGGCGGTCGACGCGGTGCGCGCGATGGAGGAGGCCTCCGGGGTGGTCCTCGAGGAGCTGAAGGCCGACGGCGGCGCTGTCGTGAACGGCTGGCTCATGAAGTTCCAGGCCGACGTGTTGGGCGTGCCCGTGGTGGTGCCGGAGATCTCCGAGACGACGGCGCTCGGCGCCGCGTACCTGGCCGGCGTGGCCACGGCCACGTGGAGCGAGGAGGACGTGCGCTCGATGTGGCGGCAGGCCGCGCGCTACGAGCCGTCGATGTCCGAGGACGAGCGCAAGTCGCTGCTCGCCGGCTGGGCGCGGGCGCTCGAGCGTGCACGGAGTAACGAAGAGGACCGCTCCGGGTAGGGATGCGCAGGTGAAGGCTCAGGTCTACAAGGATCCGCGGCCCGCGGAGCACTTCGAGCGCTTCCACCAGCGCACCCGGGCGAAGCGGCCGAACTGGATGTACGAGTTCGTCCGGCTGGTGCTCACCCCGTACCTGCTGTTCATCTACAGGGCGCGCTGCATCGACTCGCACAACATCCCGGCCGACGGCCCGGCCATCGTCGCGCCGAACCACTTCTCCTTCCTGGACCACTTCTTCGTCGCGGTCTACATGCGCCGCAAGGTGCAGTTCATGGCGAAGTCGCAGCTCTTCAAGTGGCCGCTGCAGGTCGTCTACCACAACGGCGGGGTGTTCCCCGTGAGGCGTGGACACGCCGACGATGAGGCCTTCAAGACCGCCCACGCCGTGCTCGCGCGTGGGGGCATCGTCGTGATGTACGCGGAGGCCGGGCGCTCGCGGACGGGCGAGCTCGGCAAGCCGCGCCACGGCCTCGGGCGCCTGGCGCTCGAGTCCGGCGCGCCTGTGGTGCCCACCGGGATCGCGGGCACCGAGCGCGCCCGCAACTGGAAGCGCCTGCAGTTCCCCGAGGTCACGGTCCAGTTCGGCGAGCCGCTCCAGTTCGAGCAGGTGGCCGAGCCGAGCAAGGATCAGGCCCAGGCGGCCTCCGAGGTCGTCTTCGAGCGCATCAAGAGCCTCCACACCAGGCTGGTCGACGAGGGCCGCAAGAGCGCGGTCCGCGCCGCCCGCGAGGCGCGCCGGACCGCCCGCGAGCACGCCGAGGCGGCGGGCCGGCGCCCGCTGGACGCTTAGGGCTCCCGACTCGGTTGCCGGCGGCGCGCGTTCGCTCGTGGCGCCGTGGTTTTCGGGCATTGAGGGAAGGGCTCGGCGTGTTTCGCTCGCTATGCGCGTGTTTCGCGCCGACCCCGGATAAAACAACTCGCCTTTCGCCTCCGGAAGGAGGGGGCGAGTCACGCAGGCTCCCAAATATTGAGCCTGGCGCACCACACCCCCGCCCAGAGGGAGCGAGGGGCGAGTTATGAACGCCACCCCCTCACCGCTGCTGTAAGCGATGGCACCGCCGCGCCGCCCGCGAGAACCGGCGCGCAGCAGCGGCATAGGCGCGTCGTCGACGCGCCCTGACACCCTGACGAGGCGTGTACCGCCTCCCAGCGCTGATCGTCCTGCTGCTCGCCGGCGCGGCCCTGGCCGCCTTCGCGCTGCTCCGCGGCGACGACCGGCCGAGCTACGGCCCGCTCGAGATCGAGGGCGACCCATTCGTCTACGAGTCGGGGCG
>DASQER010000143.1:0-2808 GCA_035633575.1 Thermoleophilaceae bacterium | reverse complement strand
CGCGGGCAGACCAGCCCGAACCCCATCGTCGGCGCCGTCGTGGTGAAGGACAGGCGCGTGATCGGCGAGGGCATCACGCAGCCGCCGGGAGAGCAGCACGCCGAGACCATGGCCCTCGGCGCGTGCGAGGAGGACCCGGCCGGCGCGACCATGTACATCTCGCTCGAACCCTGCTGCCACCACGGCCGCACCCCGCCGTGCACCGAGGCGATCCTCGCCGCCGGCATCGCGCGCGTGGTGATCGCCTCCGACGACCCGACGCCGAAGGCGGCCGGGCGCGGCCCGGGGATCCTGCGCGACGAGGGCGTGACCGTGAACTTCGTGGACGGCGAGATCGCCGACGCCGCGCGCATGCTCAACCAGCCCTTCCGCAAGCACGCCCGCACAGGCCGCCCGCTGGTGATCCTCAAGTCCGCGATGACGCTCGACGGCAAGGTCGCCACGCGCACCGGGGACTCGCAGTGGATCTCAGGCGAGGCCAGCCGCGCCCGCGCGCACCGCTGGCGCGCGGAGTCGGACGCCGTGGCCGTGGGCATCGGCACGGCGCTCGTGGACGACCCGCGCCTGACCGCCCGCATCGAGGGCGTCGCGCGCCAGCCGCGCCACGTGGTGTTCGACTCGGAGGCGCGCCTGCCGCTCGACTCCCAGCTCGTGAGCGGCATCGCCGACGTGCCGCTGATAGTGGTCTGCTCGCGCGCCGCGTCGCGCACGTCGGTGCAGGCGCTCGAGGCCGCCGGCGTGGACGTGATCGTGGCGACCGGCGAGAACGAGGCGGCGCGGGTCGGGCACGCGCTCGACGAGCTCGGCGCGCGCGAGATCCAGTCGCTGCTGCTCGAGGGCGGCCCGCACCTGGCGGGCGCCTTCCTGGAGGCCGGCGAGATCGACGAGGCGCGCATCTTCGTCGCGCCGCTGATGCTCGGCGGGGCCAAGGCGAAGACGGCCGTCGAGGGCATCGGGGTGGGCGAGATCGCGGGTGGCGCCCGCGCGCTGGCGCTCGAGACCGAGCGCATCGAGGACGACGTCCTGATCGTGGCCCGCCTCAAGGAGTGGTGAGGTGTTCACGGGTCTCGTAGCCGGCAAGGGGCTGGTGCGCGTGCTCCGCGGCGGCCGCCTGGAGGTGGAGACGCCGCTCGCTCAGGAGCTCTCACCCGGCGACTCGATCGCGGTGAACGGCGTGTGCCTGACCGCGGTGGAGCCGAACAACGGCTCCTTCGCCGCGGA
This sequence comes from Thermoleophilaceae bacterium, assembly GCA_035633575.1. GTDB lineage: Bacteria > Actinomycetota > Thermoleophilia > Solirubrobacterales > Thermoleophilaceae > JACVRW01. Next base: position 1,587 of record DASQER010000143.1, on the reverse strand, counting down.
CGTGATGCCCGAGACGCTGCGCCGCACGTCGCTCGCCCCGCTCGGGGAGGGCGACGAGGTGAACCTCGAGCTGCCGCTGCGCGCCGGCGACCGCATGGGCGGCCACGTGATGCAGGGGCACGTGGACGGCACCGGGACGGTGGCGTCCGTGCGCGCGGACGGCCTCGCGCGCGTGGTGCGGATCGCCGCCCAGCCGGAGCTGCTGCGCTACGTGGTCGAGAAGGGGTCGATCGCGGTGGACGGCGTGTCGCTTACCGTCTCCGCCGTGGACGGCGAGGCGTTCGAGGTGTCGCTGATCCCCGAGACGATCGAGCGCACGACGCTCGGAGCGGCAGCACCCGGAAGAACGGTCAACCTGGAGGTCGATGTGCTCGCCAAGTACGTCGAGAAGCTGAGGGCATGACGAACCCCCCGTTCAGCACGATCGAGGAGGCCATCGAGGACATCCGCGACGGCAAGATGGTCGTGGTCTGCGACGCCGAGGACCGCGAGAACGAGGGCGACCTCACCATGGCCGCCCAGTTCGTCACACCCGAGGCGATCAACTTCATGGCCACGCACGGCCGCGGGCTGATCTGCCTGGCGATCACGCCGGACCGCTGCGACGAGCTGGGGCTGGACCTGATGGCGGCCAAGAACGAGTCGCCGTACCAGACCGCCTTCACGGTCTCCGTCGAGGCGCGCGAGGGAATCACCACGGGCATCTCGGCCCACGATCGCGCGCACACCGTGCAGGTGGCGATCGACCCGAGCACGCGCCCGCTGGACCTCGTCCAGCCGGGGCACATCTTCCCCCTGAAGGCAAAGGAGGGCGGCACTCTCGAGCGCACCGGGCAGACCGAGGCCGCCGTGGACCTCGCCCGGCTCGCCGGCCTCAACCCCTCCGGGGTGATCTGCGAGGTGATGAACGACGACGGCACGATGGCGCGCGTCCCCGACCTCGAGCGCTACTGCTCCAAGCACGGGCTGAAGATGGTCACGGTCTCCGACCTGATCGCCCACAGGCGCCGCCACGACAAGCTGATCGAGCGCGTGGTCGAGGCCGGGCTGCCGACCAAGTTCGGCGACTTCCAGGTGGTCGGCTTCCGCTCGCTCGTGGACGACAAGCACCACGTGGCGATGGTGAAGGGGGAGGTCGCCGGGGAGGAGGACGTGCTCGTGCGCGTGCACTCCGAGTGCCTGACCGGCGACGTGTTCCACTCGCTGCGCTGCGACTGCGGCCAGCAGCTCGAGGACGCGCTCGCCCGCATCCAGGACGAGGGCCAGGGCGTGCTGCTCTACCTCGCCCAGGAGGGGCGCGGGATCGGCTTGCTGAACAAGCTGCGCGCGTACAGGCTGCAGGAGGAGGGCCTCGACACCGTCGACGCGAACATGAAGCTCGGCCTGCCCGCCGACCTGCGCGACTACGGCATCGGCGCCCAGATCCTCGTGGACCTCGGGCTCAGCTCGATCCGGCTGCTCACCAACAACCCGAAGAAGATCGTCGGCCTCGAGGGGTACGGCCTCACCGTGACCGACCAGGTGCCGATCGAGCACCCGCCGGGCGAGCACAACCGCGACTACCTGCGCGCGAAGAAGGCGCGCCTC
>DASQER010000142.1:0-2453 GCA_035633575.1 Thermoleophilaceae bacterium | reverse complement strand
CGGGCGACGCGGACCTCTCGCGCGTGGAGGCGGTGATCGCGGAGCTGGGCGACTCGGGCGAGCACGCACTCGTGATGAAGAGCACCGTCCCCGTGGGCACCGGCCGCTCGATCCAGCGGCGCAGGGAGGACCTCGGCTATGTCTCGAATCCCGAGTTCCTGAAGGAGGGCAGCGCGGTGGTGGACTTCATGAACCCCGACCGCGTGGTGGTCGGCGCCGGGTCCGGCTCCGAGGCCTACGCGGACCGCGTGGAGGCGCTGTACGCGCCCCTCGAGGCCGAGATCGTGCGCACCGACGTCGCGAGCGCGGAGATGGTCAAGCTCGCCTCGAACGCCTTCCTCGCCACGAAGATCAGCTTCATCAACGAGATCGCCAACGTGTCCGAGGAGCTCGGCGCGGACGTGCGCGAGGTCGCCCGCGGGATGGGCCTCGACGACCGCATCGGCCCGAAGTTCCTCCAGGCCGGCGTCGGGTTCGGCGGCTCCTGCTTCCCGAAGGACGTGCAGGCGCTCAAGCAGCTCGCAGGCAACACCGGCTACCACTTCCAGCTGCTCACCGCGGTCGTGGAGGTGAACGAGCTCCAGAAGCGGCGCACCATCGGCAAGCTGCAGAAGCACCTCGGCTCGCTGGCGGGCAAGGAGGTGGCGCTGCTCGGGGTGGCCTTCAAGCCCGACACCGACGACATCCGCGAGGCCACCAGCCTGGTGCTCGCGGGGCGGCTCGCCGGCGAGGGCGCCAACGTGCGCGCGTACGACCCGATCGTGGGGGCGAAGGCGGAGGACATGCTGGCCGGCGCGCGGATAGCGGAGTCCGCCCTGGACGCGGTCGACGGCGCGGATGCGGTGGTGCTCGTGACCGAGTGGCCCGAGTTCCGAGACCTCGACTGGACCGGCGAGGTCAAGGCCCGCATGCGCGTCCCGCTCGTGGTGGACGGCCGCAACTTCCTCGACCGCGAGGAGCTCGTGGCCGCCGGGTTCACCTACGAGGGAATCGGGCGCTAGCCGTGCAGGCCCTGGTGCTCGCCGGCGGCGAGGGCACGCGGCTCAGGCCGCTCACCTACACCGTTCCGAAGCCGGTCATGCCGCTGGCGGGGCGGCCCTTCCTGTCCTTCATGCTCGACTGGGCGCGCTGGCACGGCGTGGACGAGGTGATCCTCTCCTGCGGCTTCATGTCGGACGCGGTGAAGCTGGTGCTGGGCGACATCTATGACGGCATGCGCCTGCGCTACGTCGTCGAGGAGGAGCCGCTCGGCACGGCCGGCCCCGTCCGGCTCGCCTACGACGAGGGCCTGCTCGAGGAGCGCCTGCTGGTGCTCAACGGCGACGTGCTCACGGACATCGACCTGACGGCCGAGCTCGAGCAGCACGAGCGCACCGGCGCCCGCGCGACGGTCGCGCTCTACCCGGTGGAGGACACGTCGAGCTACGGAGTGGTGCCCACCGCCGAGGACGGCCAGGTGGAGGCGTTCCTCGAGAAGTCGGACGGCGAGGTGCCCACCAACCGCATCAACGCGGGCGCATACGCGATCGAGCGCGACGCGGTCGAGGCGATCCCCGCCGGCCGGGCGGTGTCGTTCGAGCGCGAGATCTTCCCGGAGCTCGTCGGCAACGGCCTCTACGGCTACGACGCCGCGGGCTACTGGATCGACATCGGGACGCCGGAGCGCTACCTGGAGGCGACCTGGGACCTGCTTGCCGGCCGCGTGCGGTCCGCGCTGCCGCCCCGCGACGAGACCGGCTCGCTCGTGTACGAGAACTGCCTGGTGTCGGGGGCGCACGTGGGGCCCCAGAGCGTGCTCGGGCGGCACTGCTCGGTGGGCACGGACGCGCTCGTGGAGCGCTCGGTGCTCCACGAGCGGGTGCACGTGGGCGCGGACGCCACCGTGGTGGAGGCGGTGCTCGCCGAGCGGGTGCGGGTCGGCGAGCGCGCGCGCGTGGGGCCGGGCGCGATGGTGGGGGCCGGCGCCGCGATCGGCGAGGATGCGGTGATCGGAGAGGGAGCGCGGATCGAGCCGGGCGCTGTGGTCGAAGCCGCGGAGCGGGTGTCGTGAGCCTCGATAAAGACAGCATTGAGAGCGTGGACCGCGGGGGCATGCTCGGGGACGTGCTGGCGCAGCCGCTGCAGCTCGGTGACGCTTTGTGGCGCGCGCAGTCGGCCGGCATCAGCCCGCGCGACCTGCCCGGCGGGCTCGTGGTCTGCGGGATGGGCGGCTCGGCCATCGGGGGCGACCTCGCGGCGGCGGCGCTCGGCGACCGCGCCACGCGGCCGATCGCCACGGTGCGCGGCTACGCGCTCGAGTCCTGGATCCCGCCGGAGACCCTCGTCCTCTGCGCGAGCTACTCGGGGGAGACCGAGGAGACGCTCGCCTGCTTCGACGCCGCCGGCGCGGCCGGCGCGCAGCGCGTGGTGCTCACCACGGGCGGGATGCTCGCCACGCTGGCGCGCGACGAGGG
>DASQER010000141.1:0-7521 GCA_035633575.1 Thermoleophilaceae bacterium | reverse complement strand
TCGAGCCCGGTCACTGCGCTCCCTGGAGATCCCGGCTCAGCGACTCGGCCTCGCGCAGGTACACGTGCCGCGCCTCGGTGCCGGGGTCGGCGTAGCAGTGCAGCAGCAGGCGGATCACCCGCGGCAGCGCACCCGGCACGTCGATCTCACGCGCGCACAGGAGCGGGACCGCGGACAGCCCGAGCCGGCGCGCGGCGACGGCCGGGAACTCGGCGTCGAGGTCGTTCGTACAGGTGAAGATGCAGCTCACCATCTGCTCAGGGTCGAGAGCGTTGCGCTCCATCACCTCGCGCACGAGCTCCTCCGTCGCGGACAGGATCGCGTCGGCGTCGTTCTCCTCCACGGTTATGGCGCCCCTCAGCGCGCGCAGCTTCATGCGGCGGCGGATTGTGCCAGTCGCGCCGCTCGGGTAGCCTGCGCAGCAGTGATCGCTCGTCGCCGAGTAGCCGGCGCCACCGCGCCCTAGAGCCCGCCCCCGCGGCGGGTGCGGCGGTGGCTTCCCGCAGTTGCGCAAGCACCGGGCGCGCCCGGTGCGCCGCGCCACCATTCGCAGCGACGAGAGAGGAACCCTCATGCAGCACTTCGACGCGCGGGCCGTGATGGCGGCGCGAATCGCACGGGAATGCCGGCCGGAGGACCTGCGCCGGCCGGTCGGCGCTAGCCCCGCGGGCGGCCACCGGGCTTCGGTCGGCGCCCCGCGGCCCGCCCCGAGCGCGGCTCCCCCACCCGCCGCAGGCGCTCGACCTCGGCCTTCGTGAGGCGGCGGCTCTTGCCGGGCTCGAGGCCGCGCAGGCCCAGCGGGCCGAAGGCCACCCGCTCCAGCTCGAGCACGCGATGGCCCACGGCCTCGACCATGCGGCGCACCTGGCGCTTGCGGCCCTCGCGGATGGTCAGCTCGAGGACGCCGGACGCCGGCTGGCGGACCTGCGCCGGCGCCGTGCGCCCGTCGTCCAGCTCCACGCCCTCGCGCAGCGCCTCGAGCGCCCGCGGCGACAGGCGCGCGGGCTGGACGCGCGCCCGGTAGACCTTCTTCACCCCGTAGCGCGGGTGCGTGAGCCGCTCGGCCAGCTCGCCGTCGTTGGTGAGCAGGATCAGCCCGGTGGTGTCGGCGTCGAGCCGCCCGACCGGGTAGAGCCGCCGCCGCGAGCGGACCAGCTGCACGACCGTCGGCCTGCCGTGGGTGTCGCGCGCGGTCGAGACGACCCCGGGCGGCTTGTTCAGGGCGTGCACCTCGTGCGGCTCCGGTTCGACAGGGCGGCCGTCGAGCGCCACGCCGCTCGTCTCGTCCACGTCGCGAGCGGGGTCCGTCACCACCTCGCCGCCCACGGTCACGCGGCCCTCGGCCACGATCCCCTCGGCCGCCCGGCGCGAGGCGACGCCCGCGTGGGCGAGGAACTTGGCGAGGCGCATGGGTGGGAGGCTACGCGGGTCGTCTCCGCGGGCCGCGGCTCCCGCGCCAGCGTCTACGGCAGCGGTGAAGGGGTGCTTCCTGGATTTGACCGGGATAGCCGGACAAACATCGGACGGACCCCCTTCAACGCCCTCTAACCACGACGCCGCGGGGTCGCGACCGAGCCGCTACTCGACCGAACGCAGGTGGCGCAGGCGCCTGGCGCTGTCCGCCGTGCCGTCCGCCTTGTGGGCGTACATAGCGGCGTCGGCAATCGAGAGGAGCTCGTCGGACGACGTCGTCGTCTCCTCCAAGAGGGCGTACCCGATGCTGGCGTCGAGCGCGTCGGCCGGGGTCGCCACCTCCTGGCGCACGGCGTCCACGAGCAGCTCGGCCAGCTCGGCCGCCTCGGCGGCGCCGCCACGAGGCATCAGCACGGCGAACTCGTCGCCGCCGAAGCGCGCCACGATGTCGCTCGCGCGCAGCCGCTGGCGCAGGACGCCGGCCACCGAGGCGAGCACGCCGTCGCCGGCGCGGTGGCCGAAGCGGTCGTTCACCCGCTTGAAGCCGTCGAGGTCGATCACGAGCAGGGCCCCGGCCATGCCGTACCGGCGCCCTTGAGCGATGTGGCGCTCGAGCTCCTCCTCGAAGCGGCGCCTGTTGTAGAGCCCGGTGAGGGCGTCGTGGTCGGCCATGTGGCGCAGGCGACCGTCGGACGCCGTGCACTCGGCCGCCCAGTGGCGCGCGTCGGTCACGTCGACGCCCGTCCCGACCACATGCGTCACGGACCCGTCGGGGCCCGTCAGAGCGGTGTTCGACCACTGGATGAGCCTGAGCCCGCCGTCGCGCGTGCGCCAGTGGAGCTCGGCGCGCACGGGGGACTCACCGGCGACCAGCGCCTCCAGAGCCGCCTCGGCGGCGGGGCGCTCCTCCGCGGGCACCAGGTCGAGCAGCCCCTGGGGGGCGTCGAGCTGGGAGGCCGTGTAGCCGAGGAGCTGCTCGCAGGCGCGGTTCCAGCGCACGAGCGCCCCCTGGGGGTCCGCCACGACGATCAGGGAGGTGGCCGCGTCGAGGACCGCATCCAGCAGGCGGTCCCCGGAGACGGGGACCGTGTCGCGAAGAGTAGGCGCCACCAGTGTCCCTATTTCCCATCCCGCCGAATCGCATGCCGGAATGCGCGAAACTTTTTCCGCATGGACCTGGTTTTGCTTGACGAGCGCCTCGCGGCGGGCGAGCAGCCCGGCTTCCGCGCGCGCCAGGTCTGGGAGTGGGCGGCGCGCGGCGCCGGCTCCTACGACGAGATGACGAACCTCCCGCTGGACCTGCGCGAGCGGCTGGCCGACGAGGTCCCCTTCTCCTCGCTCCACCCCGTGCGCGACGCGCTCGCCTCGGACGGCACCGAGAAAGCGCTCTTCGAGACCCACGACGGGCGCCCCGTCGAGGCGGTGCTGATGCGCTACCGCGACGGCCGCCGCTCGCTATGCGTGTCGAGCCAGTCCGGCTGCCCGCTCACCTGCACCTTCTGCGCCACCGGCTCGATGCGCTTCGGTCGCAACCTGAGCGCCTCCGAGATCCTCGACCAGGCCCTGCACTTCCGCCGCAAGGAGCCCGTGAACCACGCCGTCTTCATGGGCATGGGCGAGCCGCTGATGAACCTCGACGCCGTGCTCCCCGCCTGTGAGCGCCTGCCGGACGTGGGCATCGCCCACTCGAACATCGGGATCTCCACGGTCGGCTGGATCCCCGGCATCGACAGGATGGCCGAGGAGGGCCCGCCCGTGCGCTTGGCGCTGTCCCTCCACGCCGCGGACGAGGCGCTGCGCTCCGAGCTGATGCCGGTGAACGACCGCTACCCGCTGCGCGACGTGCTCGACGCGTGCCTGCGCTGGCACGAGCGCCGCAGGCGGCAGGTGTTCGTGGAGTACCTGATGCTCGACGGCGTGAACGACCGTTACGAGCAGGCGGTGGCGCTGGCCGGACTGCTCGAGCCGCGGCGCGCCTTCAAGGTGAACCTGATCCCGTACAACCCGACCGACGCGGGCTACCGCGGCTCAGGCCGCGACGCGATCGCCGCGTTCCGCGCCGCCCTCGAGGAGCGGGGCATCCGCACCACCGTGAGGCTCACGCGCGGCCGCGACATTGCCGCGGCGTGCGGCCAGCTCGCCGCCCGCGGCTAGCCAGCCGACGGCGCTAGCCGGCGAGGCTCTTCGCCCGCTGCTCGCCGGCGCGCAGCAGGCGCTCGCGGATGTCGCCCTCGTCCTCGGGCGTCGGGTCGAAGCGGGCCGGATCCGGCAGGGCGTCGAGGCCCGAGAGGCCGAACAGCTTCTCGAACAGCTCGGTGGTCCGGTACATCACCGCGCCGAAGCGCGAGCGCCCGGATTCCTCGATCAGCCCTCGCTCGAGCAGCGTGCCCACGGCGGACTCGGATGCCACGCCGCGGATGCGGGCCACCTCGGGCCGCGAGACCGGCTGGAGGTAGGCCACGATCGCCAGGCACTCCGCCTGCGCCTGCGTGAGCGGCGGCGTGCGCGGGCGGGCGAGCAGGCGGCGGGCGGCAGGCTCCGCCACCGGGTCGGTGGCGAGCGTGAAGCCGCCGGCCACCTCGCGCAGCACCACTCCGCGGAAGCCCTCGGCGTAGTGCTCGCGCAGGCGCGCGAGCGCCTCGACGATCTCGCCCTCGCTCACCTCGCACGCGTCGGCCAGGCGCTCCACGGCCACCGGCTCCGGCGACAGGAACAGCAGCGCCTCGACCGTGCGGGCGAGATCGTTCACGAGGGCACCACCGTGATCGGGCCGAAGGGAACCTCCTGCTCCCACTTCGCCTCGCCGGCCTTGTAGAGCTCGAGCAGCGCGAAGAGGGTGACCGCCTCGGTCAGCCGGTCCGCGCCCTGGACGGCCTCGTCGAACGAGAAGTGGCTGCGGCTGGCGAGCAGGTCGCGCAGGTGGCGCAGACGCTGCTCGACAGACACGGCCGGCTGGCGCACGTGGCGCAGATCGAGCGGGGGCGGCACGGCGAGCAGGCCGCCGACCGCCTCGGCGAGCCGCTCGGGGTCATAGGCGGCCCCGGCGGCCTCGATCGACACGCGCCGCAGCTCAGGCGGGAGCGGCGCGCTGCGGTAGCGGTAGCCGTGCTCTGCCTCGAGGCGCGCGCTCAGGTGCTCGGCAGCCTGGCGGTAGCGGTGGTACTCGAGCATGCGCGCGAGCAGCTCCTCCGCCGCCTCCATCGGCTCGAGGTCGAGCCCCTCCTCCTCGTCCGCCGGCAGCATCAGCCGCGACTTCAGCTCGAGCAGGGCCGCGATCAGGACCAGGAACTCGGTGGCCGCTTCGAGGTCGAGCTCGCCCGACCGCTCGAGGTACTCGACGTAGGCGAGCACCACCTGGGCCAGGTCGACCTCGAGCAGGTCGATCTCCTCCTTCAGAACCAGCGTCAGGAGCAGGTCGAAGGGCCCGTTGAAGACCTCCAGGTCAAGGTCGAGCGTGGCGATGGACATCGCCGCAGAGCCTAGACGCGGCCTCGGTCAGAGGCGGGCGCCTATGTCGGCCGTCAGGAGCGTCCACGCCAGCGCGGCGAGGAGCACTAGCAGGAGCGGCCGGACAAGGGGGCGATCGAGCGCCTTCATGTGCCTTGTGATCGGCGTCACAAGCACATTCTTTAGCGCGGCCGCCGGACGGTCGGCCAACAACCCGCTAGCCGCGCGGGCCGAGCCCCATCGCCTCGTGGACCTCCGCCATCGTCGGGACCGCGATCTCGCGTGCGCGCTCCGCGCCCTGTAGCAGCGTCCGCTCGAGGGCATCCTCGTCCCGGCGCAGCTCCCGGTAGCGCTCGCGCACCGGCGCGAGCAGCTCCGCGGCCGCCTCGCCCACCGCCTGCTTGAAGGCGCCGTAGCCCTGGCCCTCGAACTCGCGCTCGACCTGCTCGGGCCCCACGCCGCGCGCCACGGAGTAGATGTCGATCAGGTTCGTGATGCCGGGCTTGTCCGGCGCGCGCACGACCTCGCTGCCCGAGTCCGTCTGCGCCCGCTTGACCTTCTTCAGGATCGCCTCGGGCTCGTCGTCGATGTACACGAGGCCGCTGTCGGTTCCGTAGCTCGTGGACATCTTCGTCTCGGGATCCTGGAGGTCCATTATCCGGGCGCCCACCGCGGGGATCACGTGCTCCGGCTCGACGAAGACCTCGCCGTAGGTGGCGTTGAAGCGCCGCGCGATCTCGCGGGCCAGCTCGATGTGCTGGCGCTGGTCGTCGCCGATGGGCACCTGGTCGGTCTTGTAGAGCAGCACGTCGGCGGCCTGGAGCACCGGGTAGAGGAAGAGGCTCGTCCGGATCAGCTCCTGCTCGCGCGCCGACTTGTCCTTGAACTGGTGCATCCGCTGGAGGTCGCCGTAGGGGGTGACCGAGGAGAGCAGCCAGCAGAGCTCCGAGTGCTCGGCCACGTCGGACTGGCGGAAGAGGATGCAGCGCTCTGGGTCGAGGCCGGCCGCGATCAGCATCGCCGTGGTGTCGAGGACGTAGCCGGGGAGCGCCCTCGGGTCGTAGGAGACGCTCGTGGCGTGCAGGTCGACGATGCAGTAGATCGCCGGGGCGCCGCGCTCCTGGCCCTCGAGGTAGCCGCGGATCGCCCCGATGTAGTTGCCGAGGTGCTTGCGTCCGGTCGGCTGGATGCCGCTGAAGATGCGCACGGGGCGGCCAGTCTAGGGCGCGACCGCGACCACGATCCGCTCGACCGCGTTGTTCGCGTAGCCCTTGAGGTTCCAGGGCGGCTCGAGCGGCTGCGTGTTGCCGGCCGCGTCGGTCGCGCGCGACGAGAGCACGTGCTGGCCGGCCGGCGCGTCCCAGTGGAAGCGCCAGCCGCGCCAGGCCGCCTCGCCGAGCGGAGGGTCCAACAGCGCAGCGCCGAAGGTGGCGCCGCCGTCCGTGGACACCTCAACCGTCTCGATCGGGCCGTGGCCCGACCACGCCCGGCCGCTCAGGGGGACCGGACCCGCCTCGACGTGGCGCTCGCGGGTCATGAAGTCCGGCACGCCCGGCGGGACCATCAGCGAGCGCGGGAGCATCCGTGTGACCGGCTCGCCCGGCTCCCCGTCCGGCCCGTACATGCGGTAGGCAACGGAGTTCTGGTAGCCGTCGTAGGGCTCCTCGAGCAGCGTGATCCGCGTGAGCCACTTCACGTTCTGCATCCCGTACCAGCCGGGCACCACCAGCCGCAGCGGAAAGCCGTGCTGCGGCGGCAGCGGGGCGCCGTTCATCTCGTAGGCGAGCAGGGCGTCCTGGGCCTCCGCCACCGGCAGGGCGCGCTCATATGCCTGCGCGACGCCACCCTCGACGCCGTGGTCGAGGGCCGTGAAGAGCAGCTCGACAGCGCTGCTCTTCATCCCCGCCTCCGCGAGCAGCGGCGCCAGCCTCGTGCCCGCCCACTCCGCGGTCCCCACCGCCTCGGTCAGCCACGGCTGGCTGACCGGCCGCGGCTCGAGCAGCGCGCGACCGTTGCCGGCGCACTCGAACGTGATCGGCTGCGCGCTGGGCTCGCGGGCGCGTAGGTCGGCGAGCGACAGCGACAGCGGCCGCTCCACGGCGCCGCCGATCTCGAGCCGGAACGCGTCTGGGTCGACCGCCGGGATGTCGTAGTGGATCAGGAGGTAGTGCAGCCCGGCCGGCGTGATCGGATGCCGTAGCGCCTCGAGCGGCAGGCCGTGATTGCGGGCCGCGAGCCGCAACTCGGCGGGAGTGATGCCCTGCTCGGCGACCGTGCCGGCCGGCGCGCCATCCATTGGACGACTCTAACCGCGGAACAGACCGGAGTCGAAGTCCGTGTTCAGGCCCAGGATGACCGCGAGCAGGCCGAGCGCGAGGCCGAGCGGGAAGAGGATGAACATGGTGACCGCGGGCGCCGGGACAAGGACAACGGCCGCCTGGCGATCGTGGCGACGGTCACGGTCGCGCTCGTCGGGACAAACAACGGGCATTGAAGGTGGGTCCTTCGGAGGTTTCCCGTCATATAGACCGGAAACTGCCGGAACACCCCTTCACCGCTGCCGTAGACGCCGGCGCCCGAGCCGGACGCCGGCGCGGCCTTCGCCCGCTCCGGGTCGTCCAGGTAGGCTCAGTCCATGCCCAGGCGCGCGCCGCTCATCCT